>CANQXP010000034.1 GCA_947627885.1 uncultured Rikenella sp. | reverse complement strand
GACCAGTGGGCCGCTGAATTTATCATCCACGCTGCCGGACAGCCCGGTCAGGGGCCGCCCGGCACTCCGGGACGCACATCCTGTTGATTTGTTACTTCCGCGTATAGGCCCGGAACAGCCGCACGGTTTCGACGGCCTCGCGCACATCGTGCACCCGCAGGATCGCCGCCCCCTGCCGCAACGCCTCCCAGTTGAGCACCGACGTGCCGTTGAGCGCCTCGGCGGGGGTGATCCCCAGCGTGCGCCATATGAGACCTTTGCGCGACAAACCCGCCAGCACCGGTAACCCGAACACGGAGAGTTCGTCCATCCGGCTCAGCAGCTCGAAATTCTGCGCTGCGGTCTTGGCGAAGCCGAAACCGGGATCGAGAATCAGGTCTTTGATCCCCGCCGCCCGCGCCTGCGCGATCTTCTGCACGAAGTAGCGGAGCACGTCGCCCGTCACGCCTCCCGCCTCTTCCGGATAGTCGGCCAGCGAGTTCATGGTTTGCGGCGTTCCGCGCATGTGCATTGCGATATAGGGCAATCCGAGCCTTCCCACGGCCGGCATCATCGCGGGGTCGAGCCCCCCCGCCGAAATATCGTTCACGACGAAGGCCCCGAAGCGTTCGTAGAGCCGTTCGACGACCGCGGCCCGGAAGGTGTCGACCGAAACGGGAAAATCGGTTCCCGCCGCCTCACGCACGACGCGGAACCCGTTTTCGAGCCGCCGCAACTCTTCGTCCGCGGGAACGTCCCCGGCCCCTGGCCGGGACGAATACCCGCCGAGGTCGACAATATCCGCCCCGTCCCGCACGGCGGTTTCCACGGCCGCGGCGATCTCGGCATCGCTCTGCCTGCGGCTCCCGGCAAAGAACGAATCGGGGGTCACGTTCACAATAGCCATGACCCGCTCGCTGCCGGGCCCGACGGCCAGCAACCGGCCGCCTATATCGATCTCTTTCGTTTCCATCCTGTCAAAAGAAAGGCGGACGCCCCCGCCCGCCCCGTATTATATCCTTACAATAAAAAGTGTCAGTCGATCCGTTTCACGCCTTTGCCCGTGACCAGTCCGGCGCCCTTGTAGCGGAACGAGCCCATGGTGCTGACTTCGGCTTTGCCGCCGCCAATCACGTTGGCCCGCACTTTGGCTAACCCGGACACTTTGGCGTTCACGGTGCCGATGTCGAAGTTCTCCAGGTTGGCCGACGAGGTGCCGCTCACGTCCAGCACGGCCTCCTCGGCACCGCCGGTCAGGGTCAATCCCGCGAGGCCGGAAACGGTGAACAGGGCCGTGCCGGCCTTGATCTCGCCGTTCACCTTGGAGGAGCCGCTCTGGATCAGCTCCGCTTTGCCCTGCGCCGTCAGTTTGGCGTCGCTGAGGTCGGAGTTGCCGGAAACCTCGATGTTGAGGGTCTGCGCCGAAGCCTCCAGCAGGTTGACGGAGGCGTTCCCGGAGGTGAGGATGCGCAGGTCGCCCCGTGTGGAGCAGACGCCGGTGCAGACGACGTTGCTGGCCCCGGTCACGTTCAGGTATTTCAGCTCGCCGACGGTCACCCACGCCTGGGGCTTTTTCTTGCTCCCGGTGAAGTATTTGCTCATGTCGTCCTTGAAGGCGATCCGCACGTAGCCCTCTTCGGTGTATTCGAAGACGAGCTTGTCTTCCAGCTCTTTCAGCACCTCGACTTTGGCCCCGACGGTGCGCGAACCGCCGTCGGCCTGCGCCAGCTGCACGTCGAAAGCCCCGGAGACGATCACTCCGTTGATGGCCTTATCCGCATATTTTTCGATTACCGCGGTAGTCCCCTGCGCGGCGGCCGGAAGCAACGCGGCCACGGCGCACAAGGCCAGTAAAATCAACTTTTTCATCTGTGGTTCCCTGTTTTTGTTTAACTTTGTCCAAAGGTAATAATATCGGCTGATATTTATACACTCGTTTCATTCAGCATGGCATCGTCAGGCTTCCTGCGTCAGCGGGCGGGCGGGAGTCACCGTGGGCGAAGGGTTGCAGCTTAGGGTAATTACAGCCCATCCGGGATGCCCGAAGGCACCGCTGACTCCGGTTTTCTTTCAAAAACGGTACCAGAGGGCGCCATGCTAAATAAAACGGGGTATTAAACACAAACAACATTTTTATGGACAAGATAAAGGTGGGGATCACCCACGGGGATTTCAACGGGATCAGCTACGAGATCATCATCAAATCGCTGCTCGACCCGCGCATTTTCGACCTCTGCACACCGGTGGTGTACGGCTCGGCCAAGGTGGCGGGCTACTACAAGGGGTTGATGCCGGACGCCGAGGGTTTCAGTTTCAACGTCATCACCGACCCGGCGCAGGCCAACCCCAAGAGGGCCAACATGATCGTCTGCGTGGACGAGAACGTGAAGATCGACCCGGGGCAGCCGACGGTGATCAGCGGGCAGTACGCGATCGCGTCGCTCAACGCGGCGGTGCGGGACCTGAAGGCGGGCAAAATCGACGTGCTGGTGACCTGCCCGATCAACAAGAAGAATACCACGGGGGACGATTTCGGCTTTATCGGCCACACGGAGTACCTGGCGGCGCAGTTCGGGGATGCGGAGCCGCTGATGTTCATGGTCAGCGACGTGCTTAAGGTGGGGTTGGTGACGATGCATATCCCGCTGTCGAGGGTGCCGGAGGCGGTGACTACTGAGGCGGTGCTGAACCATATCCGGGCGATCAAACGGTCGCTGGAACGCGATTTCAACATCTCGGGGCCGAAGATCGCGGTACTGGGGCTCAATCCGCATGCGGGGGACGACGGGCTGCTGGGGACTGAGGAACAGGAAGTCATCATTCCGGCTATCCAGTCGGCGAAGTATGAGAATATACTGGCATTCGGGCCGTTCGCGGCGGACGGTTTCTTCGGGAGCGGGGCCTACCGCAAGTTCGCCGCGGTGCTGGCGATGTACCACGACCAGGGACTCGCGCCGTTCAAGGCGCTGACGTTTGCGGACGGGGTCAATTTCACGGCGGGGCTCTCCGTGGTGCGAACGTCGCCGGCGCACGGGGTGGGCTTCGACATCGCGGGCAAGATGGTGGCGGATGCCTCGCCGATGCGGGCGGCAATCTACCAGGCGATCGACATCTACCGCAACCGGCAGGTGTTCGACCAGGCGGCGGCCAATCCGCTGCAACACTTCTCGAAGAACGAACGCAACAATGCGGACGGCGGCGGACGCGGCGGCAACCGCCGGGGCGGAGCCGACCGGGACGCGGATGTGGCGGACTTGCTGAAGGACACTTCGGATATTGCGGCGACGGCGGACACGAACGCGGCGGTGGCGGCGCAGGCTGCGACCGGCGAGGCGCCTGCCGCGGAGTAATGACCCGAAAAAGCGCCTGTACGTTTTTACAGACACGATGAAGATCACGGACAAATTCACCGGAGGCAAAACCCTTTTCGCCTTCGAACTCCTGCCGCCACTCAAGGGCGACAATATCGACACCATTTTCGACACGATCGGACGGTTGGCACCGTACGACCCTTCCTACATCAATGTGACGTACCACCGCGAGGAGGTCAAGTTCATCGAGCGGGCGGACGGGCTGCTGGAGCGGCGCGTGGTGCGCAAACGGCCGGGAACGGTGGGGATCGCGGCGGCGATCATGGCGCGGTACGGCATCGACGTGGTGCCGCACCTGATCTGCGGCGGGTTCTCGAAATTCGACGCGGAGGACGCCCTGATCGACCTCAGTTTCCTGGGGATCGACAATGTTTTAGCATTGCGGGGGGATAACCTGCGCGGCGAACGCACGTTCCGGCCGGCGCAGGGGGGTCACCTGCACGCGGTGGATCTGGTGCGGCAGATCATGGACATGAACCGGGGCGAGTACCTCGACTCGGAGCTGGAGCATTCCAAACCGACTTCGTTCTGCGTCGGGGTGGCGGGCTATCCGGAAAAGCATGCGGAGGCGCCGAACCTGGCGAGCGACATCGCGCACCTGAAGGCGAAGATCGACGCAGGGGCGGAGTATGTGGTGACGCAGATGTTTTTCGACAATGCGAAGTATTTCGCCTATGTGGATGCCTGCCGGGCGGCGGGGATCACGGTGCCGATCGTGGCGGGGCTGAAACCTTTTACCACGAAGACGCAGTTGTCATTGTTGCCGCAGACCTTCGGCGTCGATTTGCCGGACGAGCTGGTGCGGGCGGTGGAGGGTTGCAGGGACAATGCGGCGGTGCGGGAGGTGGGGATCGAGTGGGCCATCCGACAGGGGCGGGAACTGATGGCCGCCGGAGTGCCGGCGCTCCATTTCTATACGATGGGCAAGGCGGACAATGTGGAGCGGATCGCCAAGGCGCTGTTCGGATAACTTACGTATAATCATTTCAGGCCAAAGTCCGCGCACTTGTTGCCACAGACTGTCATTACCCTAAGTTCTGCCGCAGCCGGCGGAGGTAAAACGAGCATCGCGAGTGCAGGCCTCCGCTGCCGGGGGCTGCGGCCTGCCCGCTGGCGCGGGAATGATTTGCGGAAATAAAAAACGGCTTATCCCTCACCGGGTAAGCCGTCTGTGTAGTCCCTAGGAGAATCGAACTCCTCTTCCAAGAATGAAAATCTTGTGTCCTAACCGATAGACGAAGGGACCGTTTTTTCGATTGCAGTGCAAAGATAATGCTATTTTCGGAATCTGCAAACGCAAAGGACGTTTTTTAACGTGAAAAATAAAAAATCAGGGTGCCGGTAAATACTTGGAGGCACCGCACCTGGAAGCCGTGGGCGCGGTGGCTCGCATAGCTGGGATTGAGCCTCGACACATCGGACAACAGGTACACGCCGTTCGTGCCGCTGAAGCCCGATGACCAGCTCGACCCCTCGTTGCCGACGCTCGCCGGATCGCCCGTGTTGTAGCGGCGGTAGCCCATGGCCGCCCGCCGTATGAAAATCAGGGTGCCGGTAAATGCTTGGAGGCACCGCACCTGAAAGCCGTGGGCGCGGTTATTCGCGTTGCTGGGATTGAGGTTCGTGGAGTTGAAATTCAAGTCCAGGCCGTTAACGCCGCTGACCGACGACGACCAGCTGAACCCGTTGTTGCCGACGTTCGTCAGCGCGCCGCTGGCATTGTTGCGGTAGCCCGTACGCTGTCAGGCAAGCAACCGCTTCTTAATCCCCAGGCCGGGCACCGGGCACCTTTATAAGGGAAACCGGCGGACGACCCGAAGTCCGTAGCGGAGGGATAACTAACCCCCGGTTCAACGAGGGCCAGTGGGTTGCTGAATTTACCTTTCACTCTGCCGCCGGGCTGTCAGACCCTGCGGCACTCCGGAGTCACACCCTGAATTTTATCTAAACCCGCCCGATCTATACCAAAAGGATCGACTTTTCATCGCGGGAGGTCACTTCCCCGATCACGGCCGCCTGCGGATGCAGACCCGAATCCCGCAGCTCGGCAAGGGCGGCCCCGGCTTTGTCGGCATCGACCGCCATCAGCAGTCCTCCCGAAGTCTGCGCGTCGAGCGCCAACATCCGGCTGTCGGCATCGCAGCCAAACTCCACGCGCCCGCGCACATGATCCAAATTACGGAATGCCGCGCCCGGAACGCACCCCTCGCCGACCAACTCCCGCGCTCCGGCCAGAACCGGCAGCGCGGAAGCCTCGATACGCATCGAAACCCCGCTCGCGTCGGCCATCGACGCGGCATGTCCCAGCAAGCCGAAACCGGTGATGTCCGTCGCCCCGGCGACTCCGTATTTCCGCATCACCTCCGCCCCGACGCGGTTCAGCAGTTTCATCTGATCCAGCGCGTTCTGGTATACCTCGCCGGAGGCCATCCCCAGCCTGCGGGCGGCCACGATCACGCCGGTGCCCAGCGGCTTGGTCAGGATGAGCCGCTGCCCCGCCCTCGCGCCGCTGTTGGTCACCAGCCTGTCGGGTTCGACGGTACCGACGACGGCCAACCCGTATTTCGGGGGCCAGTCGTCGATCGTATGGCCGCCCATGGTCAACGCACCGGCCTCGTTGATCTTGCTCTGCCCCCCCAGCAGGATCTCCCGCAGCACGCCCACCGGGATCTTCCCGGCGGGGAACATGTTCAGGTTCAGCGCCAACAGCGGCCGGCCCCCCATTGCGTAGACATCGCTCAGGGAATTGGCTGCGGCGATCTGGCCGAACTCGAAGGGGTCGGAGCAGACCGGCGGGAAGAAATCGGTGGTCACGATCAGGGCGGTACGGTCGTCCAACCGGTAAACTCCCGCATCGTCGTGGGTCGAGACATCGACCATCACGTTACTGTCTTTCAGCATCGGGATGCCGTCCAGCAGCTCGGCCAGCTTCGAGGCCGGGAGTTTGGCCGAGCATCCGCCGTATTCGACCGTGGTCAACAGGTCGAAAGGTTCCCCGGTTTCGGGGACGTTATGTTCGTTTTTCGTCATGGTAAGTGGCTTCGATCCCGATCCCTTGCATCAGGTCTTTGAATATATCCGCCTGTGTGTCGTTCACATACAGGCACATGCCGCACTCCGTGGAGTACTCCTCCGGCACGGGCCTGACCCGGCAATCCAGCTTCGCCCGCTGCGCCGCCACATCGGCCCGGATCACCTCGCGGGCACTCCTGAATAGCGCGATCATCCTTTTTCCGATATTTCGGCCAGAGCCTTCGCCAATGCCGCGAAGTCCGGGCCCGTGTGATACGGCGACGCGGCGATCCGCACCGTCCCGGGCGGGAAAGTGCCCAGCACGCGGTGGGCCGCCGGGGCGCAATGCAGGCCGGCCCGCGTTTCGATGCCATAACCCTCCCACAGCAGGGCCGCCAGCCGCGAGGGGGAGAGCCGCTCATGGGTCAGGGAGAACAGTTCGCCCTGCGTTTCGGGCCTTGCGGCCCGATAAACGCGAAACCCGGGCAGCGCGGCGACACTTGCCGCCAGATCCAGAAAATCCTGCCGGGAATGGGCAGCCACGGGCCGGTTCTCCAACGCGGCCTCCAGTCCGGCCAGCCCGACGAGGTTCGGCGTCCCGGCCTCGAAACGGTCGGGCCAGCCGTCCGGCATCTCGTAGCTGTCCGACCGGCTGCCGGTGCCGCCGCAGATCAGCGGTTCGACCCCCGAAGGGTCGCGGGCGAAAAAGCCGCCGGTGCCGCTCGGCCCGAGCAATCCCTTATGTCCGGTAAAAACGGCGTAGTCCAATCCCCACTCGTCCGCCCTCAACTCCGCCGCGGGCAGCGACTGCGAGCAGTCGGCCAGCACGGGCACTCCGGCTTCCCCGGCCCACCGGCAAACGGCCTCCAACGGCTGGATCACGCCGTTCACGTTGCTCTGGTGATTGACCACCACCAGAGCGACGCCGCGGGTATCCACCTCTTTCAGCCGGTCGGTGTCGATGCTCCCGTCCGCAAGGGCGGGGAGCGTCTCGATCCGGATGCCACCGCCCTGTTCCAGCCTGTGGAGCGACCGCATCACGGCGTTGTGCTCCAACGGCGAAACCAAGACGCGTCCCGAAAGACAAAGTCCGTTCAGGACGGTATTCAGGGCCAGGGTCGCGCCCGAAGCGAAGGCGATCTTCGACGGGTCGCCGACCCCCAGGATAGCGGCCACGGCATCGCGGCACCGCTCGACGATCCGGGTCGAACGCACCACGCGGGGATAGGCCGCGCGACCGTATGTGCCGCCGATCTCGTCGATGTAATGCGCGACAGCCCTCGCCACTGCCGACGGCTTGGGGAAACTGGTGCTCGCGTTGTCGAAATAGAGGTTCACGGGAAAGGGGGAATCGTTGTTTTGTCGAATATTCGAATAAGTTTCCGCGTTAACGGCCGGGCCGGACACTACGGATAGACCGCATGTCCCGCCTGGGTGACCACTTCCGTAATCTTGAACATATTGCTGACGGTGCCGACCGCGAGCCGCTCTTTGGCCCCGTAGAAGTCGAGGCATGTGCCGCAGACCATGATCTCCACCCCGCGCGCCTGAAGCCCGCGAAGAGCCTCCACCGTGTCGCTCCCCTCCAATGCGGCGTTGATCCCGCTGTTGTAGAACAGGATGTGGCCCGGCAGCCTTTCGGCCTCGCCCAGCGAGTTGATGAAGGCCCGCAGGAGTATCCGCCCCAAAGCGTCGTCCCCGCGTCCCATGCGGTCGGAGGCCACTACGACGCAGTAGTCGCCCGTCGCGCCTGCGGCCTTCTGCGGCTGCACGTCGCACACCGGTTCCGGAGCCGCCGCCCCAGCCCCGGCGGGAACGTCCGAAAGCGTGAACCGGATCGCATCGCCCACCGGCCGGGATTCAGCGCGGAAAGCGATCCCCAGCTCGGTGAGGTAGCTCCGCAGGTTCGAACAGGCGGTGTCATTGTCGGTCAGCACTTCGAATTCGTCGCCCGGCGCACCCTGTGCGATCGCCCGGCGGGTCATGATCAGCGGTTCGGGACATAGCCTGCCCCGCGTGTCGATTGTTTTCATATGTCGCTTATTCCGTTTCTGCCTTATCCGGGCGGCCTGTGACGGTCAATTCCCCGGTCTTGAATTTTTCGATCATCAACGCAGCGGCCAGCCCCGGATCGTCCGCGGGTATGAAAAACTCGCTGAACGACCGGCCCTCCTTGTGGATCGAGCGGGTGTAGCACTTGTCGTAATAGTTCATCGCTATGACCGCCGCCCCTTCGATGTCGCCCCGTTCGAGGCACTGCAACGCCCGTGGATAGCCGTCGCCCAGCCGTTTGGCGATCTTGGCGAAAGCCTCGGCCAGCTCACCGGTACCGAAACAACCGTATTCGGCCACGAGACGTCTGAGCCGCGCGGCGGGGTCGAGCGAGAACACCACCAGCGGCGCGGATTGCATCATGCGGTACAGCTCGGTCGGCACGACCACGTGGCCGATCGTCTGGCTCTCGCCCTCGATCCACACGGGCCGGGAAGGGTCGAGGTTCCGGAAGCAATGGTGTATCCGGTTGATGAATTCCTCGGTCGTGGGCTGTGCGTCCTGCCCCAAAGCGCCGAAGACCGAGCCTTTGTGGCTGGCCAGCGCTTCCAGGTCGAGCACCTGCTCGCCCCGCGCGGCCATCGCCCGCAGCACGTCACTCTTGCCGCACCCGGTGAAGCCCCCGACGATGATAAACCGCCAAGGCCGGCCACCCAAAGGTGCGGCGAAGGAGCGCCGGTAGGCCCGGTAGCCCCCTTCGAGCACGACGACCTGCATTCCGGCCGTCCGCATCAGCCACGCCATGCTGCCGCTGCGCATCCCGCCGCGCCAGCAATAGATATACAGCGTCTTCCCGGCGGACAATCCGCGGGCCGTCCGGACGAACCCGGCCATCTTCGGGCCGACGATCTCCAGCCCGCGCTCCACGGCTTCGTTCCGCCCCACGCGGGTGTAAAGGGTTCCCACCTCGGCCCGCTCGGCGTCCGAAAAGAGGGGCAGGGTCACCGCGCCGGGAATGTGCCCGGAGCGGTATTCGCCGGGGCTGCGCACGTCGATCACGACGCCCTGCCGGCTCCGGCTGAGGAATTCGTCGGCGGGAAGTGTCTGTTTCATCCGATAAAACGATATTACGGGGCCGGAGCGTCGCGGGCTTTCGCCCTCCGGCCTATTCACCGGTAAAGTTACGCAATTTTTACTCTCCGCGCTGCCCGTCCCGCCGGGCAAATGCGGGGGCGTACCCGCCCGGAACGGGCGGGGTTCCCCGATATGGGTATTTATACCCATTCCCGCGCGGGGTGTTTTTCGTACCTTTGTCCCCGTAATATTTCCAATCAGGAACACCGGAAGCATTTACGCAAACGATTGCAAGCGAAATAACTAAACCCACGGAATGGAGAATTTCAAACCCACCCGCTACACCCTGACCAATGTGGCCACCGGCCGCGAATTCGAAGACGAAGGCTGGATGCTCGACGATCCCCAAACCCCGGAACCGTCGCTCATACGCACCAATTACGCCGCCAAGCGGATCAACGTGCGGAGCGAGGATTACGGCATCTACCGCTTCTGCGACTGGCTGCCGATCCGCCGGATGCTGAAAGGGTCGCACGCGCCGGTCACCTACAAGAGCGTGAAGCTGGCCAACCACCTGGGGCTGAAAAACCTGTATATCACGTTCAGCGGCTATTTCCCGAAAGTGGGGGCCCGGATGACCACCTGCTCGTTCAAGGAGACGGAGGCCTACAACGTCTGCGCCCGCAGGGCCGACGACGAAAAGCGGGTGCTGGTGGTGGCTTCGGCGGGGAACACGGCGCGGGCGTTCGCCAAGGTCTGCTCGGACAATCGGATCCCGCTGCTGCTGTCGGTGCCGGAGGAGAATATCGGCGCGCTGTGGTTCGACGCGCCGCTGGACCCGTGCGTCAAGCTGATCGCGCCGCAGGTGGGGGGGGATTATTTCGATGCCATCCACCTGAGCAACCTGGCTTTGCAGTCGCCGCTGTTCTATGCGGAGGGGGGGGCCAAGAATGTCGCGCGGCGCGACGGGATGGGCACCACGGTGCTTTCGGCGGCGACCACGATCGGACAAATCCCGGACTACTATTTCCAGGCGGTGGGGAGCGGTACGGGCGCGATCGCGGCGTGGGAGGCCAACCAACGCCTCAACGAGGACGGCCGTTTCGGGAACAAGGTGATGAAACTGATGGTCTCGCAAAATATCCCGTTCGTGCCGATGTACGATGCGTGGCGGGCGGACAGCCGCGAGATGCCGGCTTACGATGCGGATCAGGCGCGGGCGGACGCGGAGGCTATCGACGCGAAGGTGCTCTCGAACCGCAAACCGCCGTACAGTCTGGCGGGGGGGCTCTACGACGCGCTGAAAGCGACGGAGGGGGACATCCTGGTGGCGACGAACGAGGAGGCGCGGGCGGCGCGCCACCTGTTCGAGGAGCTGGAAGGGGTGGACATCTATTCGGCGGCGGGGGTGGCGCTGGCCTCGCTGATCCGGGCGGTGAAGGAGGAAAAGGTCGATCCGCAGAAGATCGTGATGCTGAACATCACGGGCGGCGGCGAACAGCATTTCCAGCGGAACAAGGAACTGTGGTACCTCAAGCCGCACCACGTCTTCCCGCTCGACCCGAAGCCGGACTATGTGGTTCGCACGGTCGAAAAACTCTTTGCCAGAGGGTAACGGCCTCTATATTTAACTGACCAAAGCGGCGCTTTCCTTATTTGCAGGAAAGCGCCGCTTCGGTATTTTATGCTTCCGGCTCCAGTATTTTCAGCGCCATAGCCGCGAGCATCGCCACTCCGTACGGGATCGCCCTTTCGTCGGCCACGAAGGCGGCGTTGTGGAGCGGCGCCTCGCTCTCCACCCCCCATCGGTAGAATACCGACGGATAACGCACCGAATAGGAGCCGAAATCCTCGGCCGTCATCCTGCGGGGTATCTCCACCGCCGCGTCGCGACCGAATGTGTCGGCAATGACCCCGCGGGCCACGGCGGTCAAACGCTCGTCGTTCAGCACGCACGGGTAGCCCACCAACAAATCGACCTCTGCCGTGCAGCCGTAAGCCGCCACGGTATGCTCCGCCACCTCGCGTATGCGCCTGTGCGCCTCGCTCCGCCACTCCTCGTCCATCGTGCGGAACGTCCCCTCGACCTCGACCTTGTCGGGAATGATATTGGTCGCCCCGTCAGCGATCACGCGCCCGAACGAGAGCACGGAAGGGGTGAAGGCGTAATTGTTGCGGCTGACGATCTGTTGCATGGCCACGATCATCGCCGAGGCGGCCAGCACGGGGTCTTTCACCAGGTGCGGGAGTCCGCCGTGCCCCCCTTTGCCATGCACGGTGATGTGGATCTCGTCGGTCGAGGCCATGAAAGTGCCGCTGCGAACCCCGATCTGCCCCGCTTTCAGCTCCGGCGACACATGTCCGCCGACGAATGCCAGCGGCTCCATGCCGTCGAAAACGCCCTCTTTCAGCACGACGGACGCGCCGCCCGGCCACAGCTCCTCGCCGGGCTGGAACAGTCCCAGCACGGTTCCGTCAAAGGTGTCCCGCCGCTCGTTCAGCAAGACCAAAGCCCCCAATAAGGCTGAAGTGTGCAGGTCGTGCCCGCAGGCGTGCATCGCCCCTGCGGTGCAGGCGAACGGCAGGCCGGTGGTTTCGGTGATCGGCAGGGCGTCCATGTCGGCGCGGAGCACGACGGGGTGCCGCGGATCGGCCGTGCGCCCGTCGATGCGGGCCAGCACGCCCGTACCGGCTACCTGTTTATAAGGAATACCGTGCTCGTCCAGCACGCGGCGGATAAGGGCCGACGTGCAGTGCTCTTCGAACGAGAGTTCCGCGTTCCGGTGTATCTCGCGCCGCCATTGCGTGACTTGTGCCGCCAATCGCTGCGCGGCTGTGAAAATATTTTGCTCCATAAGTACCCGCTAAGGTACATATTTTTCAGGTTCAGATCAGCAAAAAGAGCGCGGCGGCGATAGCAGACCCGCACAGCGGGGCGACGACGGGTATCCACGCGTAGCCCCACTCGCTGCTCCCTTTCGTACCCATGGGCAGCAGGGCGTGCATCACGCGCGGGGCGAAATCCCGGGCGGGGTTGATGGCGTACCCGGTGGTGCCGCCGAGCGAGAGGCCGATGACCCAGACGATGAAGGCGACGGGCAGCGCGCCGACGGAGCCGAGTCCGATGGGCAGTGTGGTGCCGTCGGCATCGACGGTCAGGCTGCCGTTAGTGATGTAAAAGACGGCGAAGATCAACACGAAGGTGGCGATCAGCTCGCCGGCGAAGTTGAGTTTCCGGTCGGCGATGGCGGGGGATGTGCAGAAAAGGGAGAGTTTCGCGGCGGTGTCGCCGGTGACTTTCAGGTGGTCGTAATAGAAGATCCAGACGAGTGCGGCCCCGACGGCGGCGCCGATCAGCTGTGCGGCGACGTATCCGGGCACGGCGGCCCATGCGAATTTACCGGTCAGCGCGAAGCCGAGGGTGACGGCGGGATTGAGGTGCGCGCCGCTGAAGGGGCCGGCGACGACGACGCCGACGAACACGGCGAGGGCCCATCCGGTGGTGATGACGATCCACCCGCCGCCGTGGCCTTTGGTACGGTCGAGCACGACGTTGGCCACTACGCCGTTCCCAAGCAGGATCATCAACAGGGTGCCGAGCATCTCGGCGGCAAATGGTGTCATAACTTATAATGATTAATGGTTCGGTTATTTATATTTACCCGCATGGGTACCCGTTCTCTGATATACCTCATTGGGCTTTTCCGGGCTGTAATCACCCTAAGTTTCCGCGTAAGGGGTCAGGCCGGGCGCCCGGTGCGCGTGCTCGCGCCGAGCGTGAGGCTGTAATTACCCTAAGATTGCGGGCCTCCCGATGGGAGGCGTCCGGCCCGCGCGACCTGGCGGTCGCAGGCGAGCGAGAAAAGGTTCCGCGTCAGCGGCCGGCCCGAACCGACGCCGCAGCCGAGTTGCCATTAGGCTCGCCTAAATGGCCGAGGCGCAAGGAGGAAGCCGGAACGGCAACCCACCCCAGGCGCAGGGCCGCAACCGACGCAGCCAGTGAGTGCCAAGCGAATATTTTCGCTTGGCCGAACGGCGAGGAGGAAAACAAGCGTAGCGCAGTTAATAATTGCAGACCCTCCGCTGGCTCCGGCCCCACTCGTTGCGCCAAAAGTGAGGCTGTGATAAATAGCAACAGTACGGTGAGAGTACATACAAATAACCGAACTGTTTATTCTTCTTTGGCCCAGCCTTCGGCACGTTTCACGGCCCGGTGCCAGTCGCGCAACAGCTTGTCGGCCTGCTCCGCCGGGATGACAGGGCCGAACGTACGGTCCAGCTTCCATATTTTTTGCAGTTCCCCGATATTCTCCCAGTAACCCACCGCCAGGCCCGCCAGGTACGCCGCCCCCACCGCCGTCGATTCCAGTATCTCCGGCCGCAGCACGTCGCCCCGGCAGATGTCCGCCTGGAACTGCATCAGGAAGTTGTTTGCCACAGCACCGCCGTCCACACGCATCTCCTGCGCCAGCGTCCCCACGTCGCTGGCCATCGCCCCCATAATGTCGTACACCTCGTAAGCGATCCCCTCCAGCGCCGCGCGCGCCAGATATGCCGCAGTCGTGCCTCGTGTGATCCCCACGATCGTGCCCCGCGCATACTGGTCCCAATACGGCGCTCCCAAGCCCGTGAGGGCTGGCACGAAATAGACTCCCCCGTTGTCCGGCACCGACATGGCCAGCTCCTCGGTCTCCGCCGACGACGTGACCACATGCACGGCGTCCCGCAGCCACTGGACAACCGCCCCGCCCACGAAAACGCTCCCCTCCAGCGCATAGGTCACCCGGTCGCCGATCCGCCACGCGATGGTCGTCAGCAGGTTGTTCTTCGACACCACGGCCTTGTCGCCCGTATTGGTCATCATAAAGCATCCCGTGCCGTAGGTGGTCTTGACCATGCCCGGCTCGGTGCAGAGCTGGCCGAAAAGGGCCGCCTGCTGGTCGCCCGCGATGCCCGAAATGGGAATCTTGGTCGAAAAGAGCGTGGAGGCCGTGTCGCAATAGACCTCGCTGCTGTTGCGCACTTCGGGGAGCATCGACTCCGGAATGTCGAACAACTCCAGCAACTCCTTGTCCCACTCCAGGGTGTGGATATTGAACAGCATCGTCCGCGAGGCGTTGCTCACGTCGGTGACGTGCGCCCGACCGCGGGTGAATTTCCACACCAGCCAGCTGTCCACGGTGCCGAAACAGAGTTTTCCTTTCCCGGCCCGCTCGCGCGCGCCCTCGACGTTGTCCAGTATCCATTTGACCTTGGTGGCCGAAAAGTAGGCGTCGAGGATCAGGCCGGTCTTTTCGCGGATCATCTCCGCCCTGCCCTCTCTCTTCAACTGCTCGCAGTAGTCCGCCGTGCGCCGATCCTGCCAGACGATAGCGTTGTAGATGGGCAACGAGGTCTCGCGATCCCAGACGATGGTGGTTTCGCGCTGGTTGGTGATGCCGATGCAGGCGATGTCGAGCCCGGTGAGGTCGGCTTTGGCCACCACTTCGGCGGCGACGGACGACTGGGTGTACCAGATCTCGCCGGGGTCGTGCTCCACCCATCCGGGGCGCGGGAACAGCTGTTCGAACGGTTTCTGGGACGAGGCGACCACGGCCCCGTCGTGGTTCAGGATAATGGCCCGCGACGAGGTGGTTCCCTGGTCGAGCGCCAGGATGTATTTCTGTGAGATTTCAGTAGGCATGGCTCTAATGATTTCAAGTTAATGCGACCGCAGGTCGCGCGGGCCGCAGCTTCCCCCCGGCGGAGGCCCGCAAGCGTGCCCCGCAGGCTGCGTCCGGACGGATATTATTTCAGCAGGTACCCCTCCGCCAAGCGGGTGAACTCCTGCACCTGGTCCTCCTGCCAGCGTTCGTCGCGGCCCAGTTCCTGCGCCATCAGGCGGGCCACCGCAGGGGCCATGGCCATGGCAGCGCGGGCATCCAGCAGCAGCATCCTCAACCGCCGCGCCAACACGTCCTCGACCGTATAGGCCATCTCCTGACGGACGGCCCACACCACTTCGGCCCCGGTGTAGGGGTAATCCGGGTGGAGCTTTTCATTCAGTCCGGGCCGCTCTGCCGCCACGGCCAGCACTTTCGGCTCGTCCGAGCCGTAGAAATAGAGCGGGGCTTCGAAATCGGTCGGTTTGTGGTAGCCGTGGATCGGATAGTGCGCCGTGACGCACTTGCGCTCTGGCAGCAGGTTCAACTCGATGGCCTTGTCCACGGTGTCCTGAGCCATTCGGCGGTAGGTGGTCCATTTGCCGCCGGTGATGGTGACGAGCTTCGACGGCGAAACGATGATCTTGTGACTGCGCGAGATCTCTTTCGTGCTCTTGCCCTCCTCTTTCGGCGCGGCCAGCGGACGCAGGCCGGCGAATACGGACAGCACGTCGCTGCGCCGGGGCTGCCGGGTGAGGTAGCGGCCCGCCGTGTCGAGAATGAATTTCACCTCCTCTTCCAGCGGGCGCGGCTCCCATTCGGGATGCTCGCGCAGGGTGTCGGTCGTCCCGACAAGTACTTTGTCGTGCCACGGCACGGCGAACAGCACGCGGCCGTCGTCCGTCTTGGGAATCATAACGGCGCTCGTGCCGCCGAGGAACGAGCGGTCGAGCACGATGTGTATCCCCTGGCTGGGCCGCACGATGGGCTTGTCCTCCGGATTGTCCATCAGGAGGATATGGTCGACGAAGACGCCGGTGGCATTGACCACCGCTTTGCTGCGCACATCGTAGGTCATGTCGGTGCAGCGGTCTTTGACCTGCACGCCGTCCACGGTGCCGTCCGGCTTTTTCAGCAGGCCGGTCACCTGAGCGTAATTCATGACGAATCCGCCGGCTTCCATCGCCGTCTGGGCCAAATTAATGGCCAGCCGCGCGTCGTCGAACTGCCCGTCGTGGTAGAGCACGCCGCCCCGTAATCCTTCCGGTTTGAGGGCGGGGATCATGTTCAGCACGGTCGATTTTTTCTTCGGCAGCGACTTGCCCAGCCCCAGCCGGCCCGCCATCATGTCGTAAATGGTCAGCCCGATGGTGTAGAACGGTTTTTCCCACCAGCGGTAGCAGGGGATGATGAAATCTTCGTTCTTGACCAGGTGGGGCGCGTTCTGCTGCAACAGGCCCCGCTCTTTCAGGGCTTCGAACACCAGCCCCACGTCGCCCTGCGCCAGGTAGCGCACCCCGCCGTGCACCAGCTTGGTGCTGCGACTCGACGTGCCTTTGGCGAAATCCTCCTGTTCGAAAAGGATGACGCTGTATCCCCGCGTTGCGGCATCGACGGCGACCCCCAGCCCGGTGGCCCCGCCGCCGATCACCACGACGTCCCAAATGCGCTCCCGGTCTTCCAGCGCCCGTACGGTATTGTCTCTGTTCATAGTCTTCGTGTTTTATCGTTTCGGTGAAGTTGCAAAATCTGCGCCACAAAGCCCGGAATTATGGTTAAGTTTGCAGGTATGAAAATCGTGATAGACGACAAGATCCCCTTTATCCGGGGGGTGTTCGAACCGTACGCCGAGGTGGCATACCTGCCGGGCGGGCGGATAGACGCGGAAACTGTGCGGGATGCGGACGCGCTGATCGTCCGCACCCGCACGCGCTGCGACGCGGCGCTGCTGGAGGGAAGCGCGGTAAGGATGATCGCCACGGCGACCATCGGCTACGACCACATCGACATGGAATACTGCCGCGAACGGGGCATCCGGGTGGCGACGGCGGCGGGGTGCAATGCGCGGGGGGTGCTGCAATGGGTCTGCGCTGCGTTGCTGGCGATGGATATCCGGCTGCAGGGGACGACGCTGGGCATCGTCGGGGTGGGGAATGTGGGGAGCGCGGTCAAAGGGATGGCGGAGGCGGCGGGGTTCCGGGTGATCTGCTGCGACTCGCCGCGCGCCGGAAGGGGCGAGGCGGGAACGAAGGATTTCGTTCCACTGCCGGAACTTCTCCGGGTGGCGGACGTGGTGACGGTGCACGTATTGCTGGACGAGACAACGCGGGGGATGGTCTCCGACGGTTTTTTCGCGGCGGCGAAGCCGGGGCTGGTGTTCCTGAACAGCTCGCGGGGCGAGGTGGTGGACGAGGCGGCGCTGAAGGAGGCGCTGCGCAGCGGACGGGTGTCGCGGGCGGCGATCGACGTGTGGAACGGCGAACCGCGGATCGACCGGGAGCTGCTCGGCCTGGCGTCGGTGGCGACGCCGCATATCGCGGGGTACTCGCTGCAAGGGAAGGCGATGGGGACGGCGATGTCGGTGCGTTCGGTGGCATCGTTTTTGAACCTGCCCTTGTCGCCGGACTGGTATCCGGAGGGGGCGCCGCTGCAACATCCGCGGACTGACCTGGGATGGGCCGGGATCGGGGCGGAGATGCCGCGGTATTACGATATAATGGCGGACGATACGGCGCTGCGGGCGGAACCTGAGCGGTTCGAGGAGCTGCGCGGCGACTATCGTTTCCGGGAGGAGTTTTTCTAAAAGGATTGCGCCTGTCAGGGCGCCGGCCTCGGCCGGTCGCTTCGGCGACTCCGACGGGGGCTGTAACTTCCCTGACACGGCGCGGGGGAGGCGCGCCGAGGACGAATATGTTAAAAACCGGATTGACCGTTGCCGCGGCAACGCTGCCGGAACCTGAATTTTATCGTACCTTTGCACAAATTTCAGAAGCAGACATGTACAAACTTTTCAGACCCTTGCTTTTCAGGCTCCAGCCCGAGACGATCCACCACCTGATCGTGCGCCTGCTGCGCATACTGCACTACGTGCCGCTGGCGCGGAGCGTGATGCGGGCGGTCTTCGTGCGCCGCTCGCCGGCGCTGGAACGGGAGGTGCTGGGGCTGAAATTCCCCAACCCGATCGGGCTGGCGGCGGGGTTCGACAAAGACGCGGAGGTGTACGACATGCTGGGGGCGCTGGGCTTCGGTTTCGTGGAGGTGGGTACGGTGACGCCGAAGGCGCAGAACGGCAATCCGAAGCCACGCTGTTTCCGCCTGCCGAAAGACAGCGCGATCATCAACCGCATGGGGTTCAACAACCGGGGGGTGCAGCATGCGGTCAGAAACCTCAGGCACCGCAAGCCGGGGCTGATCGTGGGAGGGAATATCGGCAAGAACACGCTGACACCCAACGAACAGGCGCCGTGCGACTACCTCAAGGCTTTCCGGGCGCTGTACGACTATGTGGACTATTTCGTGGTGAATGTCAGCTGCCCCAACGTGGCGTGCCTGACGGCGTTGCAGAGCAAGGCTTCGACGGTGGCGATCCTGGAGCCGCTGAAAGAGTTCCGGCAGGGGCAGGCGGATTACCGCCCGATCCTACTCAAAATATCGCCGGATCTGACCGAGGAACAGGTGGACCAGATGATCGAGGTGGTGGCGGAGTGCAAGATCGACGGCATCGTGGCGACCAACACCACCACTTCGCGGGAGGGGCTCGAAAGCGATCCGGCGCGGGTGACGGAGATCGGCAAGGGGGGCTTGAGCGGCGGCCCGCTGACCCTGAGGTCGCGGGAGATGGTGCGCTATATCCACGAAAAGACCGAAGGGCGGCTGCCGATCATCGGCGTGGGGGGCGTGATGAGCGTGGAGGACGCCGAGGCGATGCTGGAAGCCGGGGCGTCGCTGGTGCAGGTCTATTCGGGCTTTATCTACGAAGGGCCGGGCTTCGTCAAACGGATATGCAAACGGCTGGCGGCTTCGGCCGCGGCGGGGAACGCTAAAGAGGATTAACTTATGGTGAGTGTTGAATTGATTACCGTGGGCGACGAGCTGCTGATCGGGCAGGTGGTCGATACCAATTCGGCCTGGATCGGCCGGGAATTGGGCAATATCGGGGCGCAGGTGGACCGGATCGTGTCGGTGCACGATATGGCGGAGGATATTCAGGAGGCTGTGCAGGCGGCGCTGGGACGGGCGGACGTGGTGATTATGACGGGGGGATTGGGGCCGACCAAGGACGATATTACCAAAAAGACACTGGCGGAGCTTTTTTCGGGCGGGGTTCTGGTTCGGGATGAGGCTGTATATGAACATGTGCGGCGGATGACGGAGGAACGGGGTTTGGCGTTCAACGAGCTGAACCGGGCGCAGGCTTTGGTGCCGGAAGGGTGCGTGGCTTTGGAGAACCGGGTGGGCACGGCGCCGGGGATGATGTTCGTGCGGCCGGGCGCAGGGGACGAACGCGAGAAACTGTTATTTTCCTTGCCGGGGGTGCCGTTCGAGATGAAAGAACTGGTCTCGGAACAGGTCATCCCGATACTCAAAGACCGTTTCGCGCTGCGGGCGGTGGTACACCGGACGATGATTACGTTCGGGCTGGCGGAGTCGGCGATGGCGCTGGCCATCGCCCCGTGGGAGGAGGCTTTGCCGAAATGGCTGCATCTGGCTTACCTGCCCAATGCGCGGGGTATCCGACTGCGGCTGTCGGCCTACGACGTGGATGTCGCGGAGGCTGCCGGCGAGATCGAAGGGCAGTTCGATAAACTGAAAATGTATATCGCGCCGTATATGCTGGGCTACGAGCCGGCGAGCGTGGAGTCGGCGGTGGCGGGTATCCTGGCCGAACGGGGCGAAACGCTGGCTGTGGCGGAGTCGTGCACGGGAGGCTCTATCTCGGCGAGGATCACGGCGATGGCGGGCGCTTCGGAATACTATCTGGGCGGAGTGACGTCGTACAGCAACGAGGCGAAGGCTTCGATCCTGGGGGTTTCCACGGATGACATCGAAAAATACGAGGCGGTGAGCGAAACGGTGGCGCGGCAGATGGCGGCAGGGGTTTTGGAGCGGTTCGGGGCGGATTACGGGGTCTCGACCACGGGTGTGGCGGGGCCGGGAGGGGGAACGGCGGAAAAGCCGGTCGGGACGGTCTGGATGGCAATAGCATGGCGCGGCGATGATGGCCGGGTGGAAACTTCGGCGCGGCTGATGCGGTTCAGCGAGCTACGCGACCAGAATATCGAGCGGGCGGCGACGCATGCGCTGAATATGCTGCGGCTGCACCTACTGGGGGTCTCGGACGCTTTCCAACAAACGGGGATGCTTTGATACCGCAGCGCGGGTACTTTACCTATCGAATAACTGACGACGGGACGGGATGAAACGGCTCTATATCGTCCGCCACGGCGCGGCGCAATCTTCTTACGAGGCCGGCAGCGATTTCGCGCGGCGGCTCACTTCGTCGGGATGCGAACGGGTGAGGCGTGTGGCCGAATGGCTACGGACGCAGTCGGATATGGTGCCGCCGGAGCGGATTATTGCAAGTCTGGCGCCGCGGGCGCTGGAGACGGGGGAGATTTTTGCGGATGTTCTCGGTCTCACCGGCGACGCGTTCTCCAAGGTCCGGGAGCTGTACAGCGGCGGGGCGAACGAGTATCTGAATATGTTGGTCAAATCGCTACCGGACGAGGTCTCTTGCGTTCTGGTCGTGGGACACAATCCGGCGGTGTCGGAACTTCTGGCCGCGCTGACGGGCGCCATGGCGGGCGACTATCGGATGCGGAAGGGGGACGTGGCCTGCGTAATTTTCGATGTGCCGGACACGGGCGCATGGGAGGAGATTTACGCCGCGCAGGGGAAGTTGGAACGGTACGTGATCGCGGCGTCGGTCTGACCCACCGAAAAAAACGACGCCCCGCGAAGCATGCCGTCCCGCAGAAACAGGAACCGGTCATACCCGCGGAGCGCCGCACCCCATCTTGATACTTTATTATATAAGTTCTTCTATAGGTTCATACCTGGGCGTTCGAAAGAGTCAAATACCGTGCCATGGGCCGGCAGGTTACGGAAACCGAACCGGATGGTACATATCGGCCCGGAAATCGGTATCTTTGCATCGCTACTAACGGAGAAAAACGAAGATGACTACTTTCCTGATCTGCCTGGGACTGCTCATTGCCTCTTATTTCACCTACGCCCGCTACCTCGAACGCCAGTTCGGGATGAACCCTTCCGCCGCAGTGCCGTCCGAAACTCTGCGCGACGGAGTGGACTACCTGCCCCTTCCGGCCTGGAAAACCTTTTTGATACAGCTGCTGAACATCGCCGGCCTCGGCCCTATCTTCGGGGCGCTCCTGGGGGCCATGTACGGCCCGGTGGCGTTCCTGTGGATCACCTTCGGCTCCATCTTCATCGGCGCCTTACAGGACTACGCCAGCGGCATGATCTCGCTGAAAGAGGGCGGCGTGAGCTTTCCGGAGATCGTCGGCAAATACATGGGCATGACGGTGCGGCAGGTGATGCGGGCCTTCACCCTGTTCCTGATGGTGCTGGTCGGGGCCGTGTTCATGGTCGGGCCCGCCGGGATACTCGAAGGGTTCACCGGCCTGGCCCAGTCGGTGTGGGTATGGATCATCCTCGCCTATTACATACTGGCCACCCTGCTGCCCATCGACAAGATCATCGGCAGGTTCTACCCCATCTTTGGCGCCGCGCTATTTATCATGGCCTTCGGGATCCTCGGAGTGCTGGTATTCGGGCCGTACCGGATACCCGACCTCGGCGCCGCCTCTTTCGGGAATTTCACCGCCAATCCGGCCGGGCTGCCCATCGTGCCGACTCTCTTCATCACCATCGCGTGCGGCGCGGTGTCGGGATTCCACGCCACCCAGTCGCCCATGATGGCGCGGTGCCTGACCAATGAAAGGCAGGGACGGCCCGTATTCTTCGGCGCGATGATCTCGGAAGGGATCATCGCCCTGATCTGGGCGGCTATCGGGATGGCGTTCTGGGGCGGGGTGGAAGGACTGAGCGGCGCGCTGGCCGCACACGGCGGCAATGCCGCGTGGGCGGTGGACGTCATCACGCATACGACCATGGGCAAGGTCGGGGCGTTCCTCGCGTTGCTGGGCGTGGTGGTCGCCCCGATCACCAGCGGCGACACGGCGTTCCGCTGCGCAAGGCTGATTGCCGCAGATTTCCTGCACGTGGAGCAGAAGCGGCTGCGCAAACGGCTCTATATCTCGATCCCGATCTTTCTGGTGGGCGTGGCGATCACCCTGATGCCGTTCGACGTGATCTGGAAATATTTCGCCTGGGCCAACCAGGTGCTGGCGGCGATCTGCCTGTGGACTGTGACGGTCTACCTGTCCGTGCGGCGGCAAAACTGGATCATCGCGTTCCT
The DNA here is from genome assembly GCA_947627885.1 of uncultured Rikenella sp. Classification (GTDB taxonomy): domain Bacteria; phylum Bacteroidota; class Bacteroidia; order Bacteroidales; family Rikenellaceae; genus Rikenella. Next base: position 767 of record CANQXP010000034.1, on the reverse strand, counting down.
GCCCGCGACGTTTATGACCTTTATCGTTTCGTTCTATATCTTCATCGCGCAGGAAGGGCTTCATTTGCCCTATTACACCGGCCTCGCTGTCGGCTCCGCTGTCACCGCCGGGATCGTTTGCGTGATGGCGCGGTATGTGCGCTCGGCATGGAAGGGGAAAATATCGGCCAGCCGGTAAAGAATTAGGCGGCAATCTCCCGCGCCCTCGTTTTCGGCCCTCCGTCACAGGAGGCTATGGGTCGGCCGATGACGCGGCATCCCGGCGATGCCTGTCCCCAAAAGTCCTATCCTCTCACCCGCAATTTTCGGATCAGCATGCCGTAGTTGGTGATCGGCACCCCATTCCTGACCGCCGCGTGGATGCGCGCCTGTATCGCCCGCCGCGTCGAAACGCACCCCCCGCACTGCACCGCCAGCGCGTAGTGGCCCGGTGACGTGTAAAGCTCCGCCGGGAGCGGGTCGCGCCCGCTGACGAACGTGAATTCCAGCGACCCGATGCCCGTGTATTCCCGCAACCAGCCCGGTATTTTTGTCCGGCCGATGTCGTCGCACGTCACCTGGTGCGAGCAGTTCTCGATCACCAGCACCCGGTCTCCCGGTTTCAGCGCGTCCACCGCCTTCAGTCCCTCCCGGTAGACCGCCGCGTCCCCCTTTTGCTGCGCCAGCAGGACGCTGAACGATGTTATCTCCGTCTTCGGGCAAAGCTCCGTCACGGTCGCAGTCACCTCTTGGAACACCTGGCTGTCCGTCACCACCAGCCGGGGCCG
>CANQXP010000033.1 GCA_947627885.1 uncultured Rikenella sp. | reverse complement strand
GGCCGGAGCCAGCGGTGCCGCTGGGCACTCCAGCCGGGCTGTAACTACCCTATGTTGCAGGCCTGCGCCGGGGGTGGCTCCGGCCTGCGCGGCTCGCTTTGTTCGCCGCAGCAGCGGGAACAATACCTATGCGGGTATATGCAAAATAAATGAACGAATAATGACTAAAGATATGAAAAATACCTTTGATCCTGCAAAAATCATACAACTGCAAGCCCTGTGCGCCGAAGCGCGGACCATCGCCGTGTTGTCGCACACGAATCCCGACGGCGACGCCATCGGTTCCGGACTGGCACTCAGCGCATTCCTGAAAAGATTGGGATACGACGTGCGATTTTTCGTGCCCAATCATTTCCCGAAATTCCTGAACTTCATACCCGGTTCCGGGAGCGTCGAGATATACAGCGAGGCTTGCGAGAGCGCAAAGCCCTATATTGCCGATGCCGACCTGATCATCTGCTCCGACTTCAACGAAATCGGACGGCTCGAAAAAATGACCGCCGCCGTCGAAGCCAACGTCATCGCCCCGCGCGTGCTGATCGACCACCACATGAGCCCCCCGGAGTATGAACTCAGCTTTTCCGACACCGGATACTCCTCCACCTCCCACATGGTCTACGACCTGATCTGCGCCTGGCGCGGGACGGAAGCGATCACGCATGAAATTGCCGTCGCCCTGTATGTCGGGATCGTGACCGACACCGGGAACCTCAGTTACGGCAACGTGACGCCCGGACTCTACCGCGCCGTGGCCGAGCTGGTCGAGAAAGGGGCGCAGCCGGTCGAAATCTCCAAAGCGGTGTTCAACACTCAGAGCGAGAGCCGCCTCCGGATGGTCGGCTACCTGCTCTCCGAAAAGATGAAAGTCGATTGCGACATCCACACCGCCTATATCACCCTGACGCGGGCCGAGAAAACGCGCTTCAACCACCAGATCGGCGACACCGAAGGGATCGTCAATATGCCGCTCTCGATCGAGTGCATCAACTTCTCGGCGATGTTCATCGAAACGCTGGACTGTATCAAGATCTCGTTCCGGTCGCAGGGAGATTTCGACGTGAACCTTTTCGCCCGCGAGTACTTTAACGGCGGAGGGCACAAAAACGCGGCGGGAGGACGTTACTACGGGCCGATGAGCGAAGCGGTGGCCCGGTTCGAGGAGATTATCAAGACCGTGCACCCGGAATATTAGACGGATGGCCTGGCTGTGCGGCATGTGTTTCCGCAATTAGCGGCGGCCTTGCGCGCCGACGTTAAAACGCGCAGGCCGAAATTGAAAACCGGAACGAAAACTATGACGGTAACCGAAAAAATGGTGGCCCTGATGCGGCGCCTGAAAATCGAGATGAACGGCGCCGTGACCGACGCCATGCGGGAGTACAGCGGAGGCAGACAAGGGTACGGGCTGAATTACGGCGTGTCGCTGCCGACTATTCGGGACGTTGCGCGGGAGTACGCTCCGGACCATGAATTGGCAGAGGCCCTCTGGCGGCAGGATGTGCGGGAGATGAAACTGGCAGCCCTGTTCGTGGACGACCCTTGGCAAGTGACGGCGACGCAGATGGAGGCTTGGGCTGAGGAGTGGCATGTGCCGGAGCTGGCCGAGCAGTGTGCCATGCAGCTCTTTTGGAAAAGTCCGGATGCCTTTAAACAAGCGGCGGAGTGGGCCCGGCTTGCACCGGGCGAGGCGGCGTTGAAACGGCTGGCGGCATTTTATATGATCGGCAAACTGGCGGCTGTTTTTACGGTTTCCGATGACGAAATATTGTCGTTGCTGTCCGCTCCGGCGATCTTCGGCCCGGCCGCGGCGGAACGGTCGGCGGCATACGCTTTACGGGAGATCTACCGGCACCGGCCTGCATTGCGGGAACGGGTCATGGAGGCATTGAGCCGCATTCCGGACGAAGTAGCCGGCGAGGTGCGCTGGCAGGTGGAGTATCTGGGATAGCAATCCGGGTTCTTGCGGAGAAGCGCGGTAGCGCGGAGCCGCAGTGGGGTAATGACGTTTTTATAGCGAAAGCTAAGGCTTTCGCTATAAAAACGGGCCGAGAGCGAGTAGCTGCGTCTCCGTGTCAACGGCGGCGCGCCCCGGGGGGGCGAGGGCGCGCCGAACCCGACAGAGCGAACAGCTGGATTCGCATGACAACGGCGGCTCTGCACGTTGGCCACAAAGGTTGTGAACCGAAGGATTTGTTCCGATTTTCGGCGGAGAGCGCCTGCGCGGGGAGGCACGGGACACCGCCGACGCGGCACCCGTTGGGTGTTTTATTGGCTGTAATTATCCCAAACATTGCCGCGCTGGCTCCGGGCGATTCATAGCAAGCAAAACGATCCGGGGCGACAATCTCGACTGAGATTGCCGCCCCGGATCGTTTACGCCAGCATTCGCTGCACTGCGGCGATGCGCCGTTCCACCTCCGCCGGATCCGGCGGCTCCATGAAATAACGCACCAGGCACGGATTTTTAGCCCCGGCCTCAATCACCGTGTCGATATTATCGGGGAAAATACCCCCGATCGCCACCACCGGCAGCCGCGAGAAACCCAATACTTCTTTAAGTGATGTGGTTCCCACCACCGGATCCGGCACCGCCTTGGTCGTGGTCGGATAGACCGGGCCGAAGCCGATATAGTCCACGCCCTTTAAGGATTGTGCCGCCGTCGCCTGCGCAACGGAGTGGGTCGAGAGACCCACAATCATCCCCTCGCCCACAATCCGCCGCACTTCGGCCACCGGCAAGTCCCCCTGCCCCACATGCACGCCGTCGGCATCGCACAGCACGGCAATGTCCGGCCGGTCGTTGACGACAAACCGCGTTCCGGTGCCGCGCGTCACCGCCCGCACTTCGCGGGCGATGCGCAGCAGTTCGGTGTCCGGCAACGACTTTTCGCGCAACTGGAGCATCCGCACGCCCCGCCGCACGGCGATTTCCGCCGCTGCGGCGTGCCCGATGGCCGGACGCGTCAGGATCACATACAGGCCGAAGTTATCCATCGATCTTGGCGATCATCAGTTCCGCGGCCTTCTTGCCCGACATCAGCATACCGCCGAAGATAGGCCCCATACGGAAACTCCCGCTCACGCCGTTGGCGGCCATGCCGCTCACGAACAGGCCGGGATAGATCTCCTTGGTGTTCTCGACCGTCAACCGCTCGCCCTCCTCGACGTTCAGCGACCGTTCGCCGGCCACCTCGCCCGTGGGCGTGTTGAGCTTCACGTTGTTCTTGCGGGCCACCAACCGGGCGATCATGCAGTCGTGGCCGGTACCTTCGAGCACGGTTTTGGCCGTCACCATCAGCGGATCGACGTGCATCCCCTCGCGCATCACCGGTGCCCAGTTGACCACCAGCCCGGCCACCTCTTCGTTGTGGAAGATCACGTCTTCGACGGAATAGCAATTGAAAATCGTGGCCCCGGCTTTGGTGGCCGCGTAAACCAGCGCCGAAGTGGCGTGCACCGAATCCACCACGTAAGCCTCTTCTTTATACGGTTTGCAGCTGACGCCCAGCTCTTCGAGGATCGGCAGGGCCTCTTTCTGGACAATGATGTCGTTGAACATCATCGCGCCGCCCCACATGCCGCCTCCCGGAGCGAGCTTGCGCTCGTAGAGCACGACACGTTTCCCGGCTTTGGCCAGGTAATAAGCGGCCACGAGTCCCGAAGGGCCGCCGCCGACGATAGCGGCATCGACTGAAAGGTTGTTTTTCAGTTTTTCGAAATAGTTCTCGACTATCCCGAGCGAAACGAGCTTTTCCATGGTTTGGAAAGTGATTTTATGGACTCTCCGGGAAAGGCGCATAGAGGTGAGGCACCTTTGGCCGGAAAAGCCGAGTTAAACAAGAACTGTTTAACACCCTTTCGGAATCCCTTCGGCGGCATTACCCGCATCAGGTTCTATGGGTATGATCTCAGCCCCGCACATCCGGCGGAGCACCCCTATCAAGACAGGGCAAAGATAGGGGTTCCGGCGTAAAAATGCTACTTTTGTTCCGGGTTTTTCGGGGCGAGGGGCGTAATAACCTATTCGGCCCGTCGCCCACCCCCCGAAGCCGCTACGCGGCTTGGGCGACAGGGCCGGCGATTCTCCGAATCGCACCGTGTTATCACAAATGAAAACTTATAAAGCCATAAAAGCCGCTGAACGGATGAACCGCTACGGCGCCGAGGGGCGGCCGTTCCTGTTCCTCGTGGATTACGCCATGCGGGCTTGCGTCGTGGAGCCGTTGGAGCGGATCGACCCCGCCCGGCTGCTGTACGACATGGCGGGACGAACCAACGCCCCGGCAACCAGCGGAACAGCCAAGGAGTTGGAATGGAAGCCGCTGTTCTGCACGCCGGAGGAGTACGGCCGGGGATTCGACAGGGTGATGTTCCACCTGCTGGCCGGAAACAGCTATCTGACGAACCTGACCTGCGCCACGCCGGTGGAGTGTAATTTCAGCCTGCGGGAAATATTCGACCGCACGGATGCGCGGTATAAGGTCTGGTTCGATGACCGATTTGTCTGCTTCTCACCGGAGACGTTCGTGCGGATCGACCCGCAAGGGGTAATTTCCTCTTTCCCGATGAAAGGGACAATAGATGCCGGATTGCCGGACGCGGAGCGGCGTATACTCGAAGACCCGAAAGAGGCGGCCGAGCATGCCACGATCGTGGATCTGATCCGCAACGACCTGAGCCGCGTGGCGAACGGGGTGCGCGTCGAAAGGTACCGCTATATCGACCGGATCGAAACGCACAGCGGGGAGCTGCTGCAGGTCAGCTCGGAAATATCCGGACAACTTCCCGACGATTGGCGGCGGCATATCGGCTCGATCCTTTTCGAGCTGCTGCCCGCCGGGTCGGTGACCGGTGCTCCGAAGCCGCGGACGCTGGAGATCATTGCTGAGGCGGAAACTTACGAGCGCGGCTACTACACGGGCGTATGCGGGCTGTTCGACGGGGAGCGACTCGACAGCGGGGTGATGATCCGCTTCCTCGAACGACTACCCGGAGCCGCGCAGGGAGAATATGTGTTCAAAAGCGGCGGCGGAATCACCTTCCGCAGCGACCCGACGGCGGAATACGAAGAGATGAAAAAGAAAGTCTATGTGCCTTTGCGTCGAAACGATTAAGATCACGGACGGCCTACTGCCGACACCGGAGATACTGGCCCTGCACCGGGAACGGATGGATCGCACCTGCCGGGAGCTGTACGGGCTTTCGGCAGGATGGGATCTGTCCGCCGCTTTGGCGGGTTCACCGGTACCGTCGGAACTGCGAAGCGGTGTGGTGAAATGCCGGATCGTGTACGGGCCGTCGGGCATCGGGCAAGTGGAATACCTGCCCTACACGCAGCCGCGGATCGCTTCGCTGCTGGCGGTGGAAGACGACGAGATCGAATACGGCTACAAATACTGCGACCGCACCCGACTGATAATCCTGCATGACCGGGCGGCGGAAGCGGGATGCAGCGATGCGCTGGTCATCCGGCAGGGATCGGTCACGGACACCACCTTCTGCAACGTGGCGTTCCGGGTGACGGGTTCGTTTCCGGAGCTGTGGCATACGCCGTCCGAACCGCTGCTGCGCGGCACGATGCGGGAATACCTGATAAAACAGGGGACCGTAGTCCCCTGTAACATACCTGTATCGGCTTTGCGCAGTGGCCTCTACGACCGGATCGCGCTGTTCAACGCCCTCAACGGATTCGGCTCCCTGGCATTGCCGGTCAGCCGGATCATTTTCCCGTAACCCTATTTCTTGTAGAACGGCGGCCGCACCACCTGCGCCTTCACCGCCTTGCCGCGGATCACGATAGCGATCTCGGTACCGGCTTTGGCGTACTCCGGCTGGACATAAGCCAGCCCCACCCCTTTTTTGAGGCTCGGCGACTGTGTTCCCGAAGTCACCGTGCCAATAATTTTCGACGGTTCGTCCACAGCGGCTACCTCGTACCCGTGCCTCGGAATCCCCCGCTCGACCATCTCGAAGCCGACCAGTTTGCGCGCCACCCCGTGCTCTTTCTGAGCCGCAAAAAGCGTTCGGTCGATAAAGTCGCCTTTGGTGTCGTTGAACTTGGTGATCCAGCCCAGACCCGCCTCGATGGGCGAGGTCGTGTCGTCCAGGTCGTTCCCGTAGAGGCAAAAACCCATCTCCAGACGCAGGGTATCCCGCGCGCCCAGCCCGATATTCTTCAGCCCGTACTTCTCCCCGGCTTTCCACAGCGCATCCCACAGCTTGGCCGCGTCCTCGTTGGCCACATAGATCTCGCAGCCGCCCGCCCCGGTATAGCCGGTAATGGACAAAATGGCGTTCGGAATTCCCGCCACCGTAGTCTTGCAGAAAGTGTAGTATTCCATCGACTTCACATCGCAGTCCGGGCACAGCTCCTGCACCAAGTCCATCGCCAGCGGCCCCTGAACGGCCAGTTGCGCGATCTCGTCCGAAGCGTTGTAAAGCTCTTTGCCGGGCGTCAGTCCGAACTTAGGCGCATGCTCGCACAGGAATTTCCAGTCCTTATCCGTATTGGCCGCATTCACCACCAGCAGGTAGGTCTCTGCGTCGATCCGGTAGACCAGCAGGTCGTCCACGATCCCGCCTTTGCCGTTCGGGAAGCAGGAGTACTGCACTTTCCCGTCGTACAGGGTCGAAACGTCGTTGGAGGTTACGTATTGCAGGAAAGGCAGCGCCTTCGGCCCCTTGACCCAAATCTCGCCCATGTGGCTCACGTCGAACACCCCGACCTTCTCGCGCACGGCGGCGTGCTCGTCATTGATCCCCGTGAACTCGATGGGCATGTTGTAGCCCGCAAACTCCGCCATCTTGGCTCCCGCCGCGATGTGGTATTCGGTAAATGCTGTAGTCTTCATATCTGATTTTGATTGTTCATAAATATCGGTTCCGCGATAGCGGACGGGCCGCAGCCTCCCCCTGCGGAGGCCCGCAACTGCGCTGCGCTTGGTTTGGCTCCGTTGGCTGCGGCTCGTGTGGATTGCCGAACAAACGGCCTATTCTACATAGCTGCTGTTGTCCCAGCAGTGGGTGCAAAGCTCGTGTTTGGGCAGGCCGATGGCGTTCACCACGTCCTGCAAGTTCTGGAATTTCAGCGACGTGAGCTGCAACTGCTGCCCCATCACCTCGACCATCTTGCGGTACTTTTCGCTCTTGTCATCCGCATACTCTTCCAGCACCTCGTCCGAGAGTTTGTCCGTCCCCTCCAGGTCGCGGATCACGCGCCGCGCGTAAAGGTCGAAGGTCGAACGCGAGGTCGAGAAGTTCAGGAAGCGGCACGGGAAGATCAGCGGCGGACAGGCGATGCGCATGTGCACCTCCTCGACCCCCACCTCTTTGAGCTTCACGATATTGTCCTTGAGCTGCGTCCCGCGCACGATCGAGTCGTCCATAAAGACGATCTTCGAGCCGCGGGTGAACGCCTCGTTCGGCAACAGTTTCATCTTGGCCACCAAGTCACGCATCGCCTGGTTCTGCGGCATGAAGCTGCGCGGCCAGGTCGGGGTGTATTTCACAAAAGGCCGCTTATACGGAATGCGCTTCGCATTGCTGTACCCGATGGCATGTCCCACGCCTGAGTCCGGAATGCCCGCCGCAAAATCGGCATCCACGTCCGCGTCCCGCCCCGCCATCGCCGCCCCGCAGCGGTACCGGGCATCCTCGACGTTGATCCCTTCGTAGCACGACGACGGGTAGCCGTAATAGACCCAAAGGAAGGAGCATATCTGTTTCCGGGTTCCCGGCGCGAGGATGTCGGTGATCCCGTCCCGCGTGAGCTGCACGGCCTCGCCCGGCCCTAAGTCTTTCACATAGTCGTACCCCAGATTGAGGAACGACGAGCTTTCCGAGGCCGCCACGTACCCGAAGTCGTTCTTGCCGATAATGACCGGCGTGCGGCCGAAGCGGTCGCGGGCGGCATAGATACCGTGCTCGGTCAGGATCAGCATCGAGCAAGACCCTTTGATCGTCCGCTGCACGTTCTCGATCCCCTCTTTGAAACTCTTGCTTTGGCTGATGAGGATCGCCACCAGTTCGGTCGGGTTGATGTCGGAGCCGGAGAGTTCGGCGAAATGGACGTTCTCCGCCAGCAGGCGCTCGGTGATCTCCTCCATGTTCTCGATCCGGGCCACGGTCACGACGGAAAAGCGCCCCAGGTGGCTGGTGACGGTCACCGGCTGCGACTCGAAGTCGCTGATCACGCCGATCCCCAGACAGGAGCCCTCGAATTTCGGCAGGTCGTCTTCGAACTTGTTCCGGAAGTAGCCGTTTTCGAGGCTATGGATCGACCGGATGAATTTCTCGCCGTTGTAAAAGGCCAGGCCGGCACGCTTGGTGCCCAGGTGAGAATGGTAGTCCGTACAGTAGAACACGTCGTTGACGCATTCGCGCCGGGAGGCGCAGCCGAAAAATCCGCTCATAGGATATTGGTGGTGTTAGGTATGGTTTCGGAGTGTATTATCTGAGCTTGTGTGAAATGTGGTTCATAAATTCCTCGCGGGTCTGTATCTGGGTCAGGAACGCCCCGGTAAATGCCGAGGTGGTGGTGGCGGAGTTCTGTTTCTCGACGCCGCGCATCTGCATGCACATATGGCTGGCCTCGATCACCACGGCGACCCCCAGCGGATTCAGCGCTTCCTGTATGCAGTCGCGTATCTGCACGGTCAACCGCTCCTGAACCTGCAACCGCCGGGCGAAGCAGTCCACGACTCTGGGTATCTTGGACAGTCCGGTGATAAAGCCATTCGGGATATAGGCCACATGGGCTTTCCCGTAGAAGGGCACCATATGGTGCTCGCACAGCGAGTACAGCTCGATGTCTTTGACGACGACCATCTGCTTGTACTCTTCCTTGAATTTGGCGGAGAGCAGTATCTCTATCGGGTCTTGCTCATATCCCTGTGTCATGAAGGACACGGCTTTGGCCACGCGCTCTGGGGTCTTGAGCAGCCCTTCGCGGGCCGGGTCTTCTCCCAACAGTTCAAGTATGGCTCTATAATGTTCCGCTAACTGCGCGGTCTTCTTTTCATCGTACTCCATATCGTAACTATTATCCGTTCGTTTTATCATTACCCCCGTATGGGACTGCCGCTTTTTGTAAAAAGCGGCACCAAAAACTTTTGAGTCAGCTGCGCTACTCCTTAGGCTCCGCAAGGCTCACTTTTTGGCGAACGGTCGGGGCCGGCCCGAAGGGCTTTACGCCCCGACCGTTGCGCCAAACATAAGGAGTTCGGCAGACTGAGTTCCTCGGCAGGCTGCTCGAAAGTTTCTTTGGTTCTTTCTTTTCAAAGAAAGAACAGTACCCTCCAAGGGGTCGGTACAAAAACGAACGGTTAAATTACCACTTATTATAATGTATGCGCGAGGCATCGAACTTATCCTTCGGTTGTTCCAGCCCGTCGCCATAGCCGAACGGCACCACCGCCAGCGGCATGATATTCGGCGGCAGGTTCAGCTCCTCCTGCACCGTCACGATGCGGTCCGCATTAGGGTAAACCCCCGTCCACACCGCCGCCAATCCCGTAGCCTGCGCCGCCAGCAGGAAATTCTGCGTCGCCGCCGAGCAGTCCAGGAACCACGACTCCGAAAGATCGCTGTCGCCGCACACCACCAGCGCCTGCGGCACATGGGCCAGCATCGAGGCGAACGGCAGCCGCGCTCCCAGAGTATCCAGCGTAGCCCGGTCGTCGACCACCACGAACTGCCACGGCCGCCGGTCCTTCGACGACGGAGCAGCCATAGCCGCCCGCAGCAGTATGTCTATCGTGTCTTTCGACACCTTTTGACCGGTAAAGCGCCGCACGCTTCGGCGTTGCGCGATCGTCTCCAGTGTGGGATTGACCCCCGGTTTGTCGTTCTTATCCATCGCATTTAAGCATGCGACCATGCCCGCCGCAAAGCCGGCCAGCACGATCAGGTAAAAGATCCGCTTCATAACGCATCCGTTTTTGCTGTTGTAGCGGCAAAGTTAAGATTTCCCCCGGACAAATTCATCCGGACCGGCAATATTTCGCCCCCCCAGCGGGTTATAATAGGGCACTGAAAAAAAGTTTTAAATTTTTTTGAAAATCGAACTGTGAAATGATTAACAATAAAAATTTATTACTACCTTTGTCCTGTCGAAATATGGCCGGGAACGGCCCGACACCGCCAGCCGAAAGCAGATAAAAGCAATATAAACCATTAAAAACCAACCATTATGTCAATCGACCTGAGCAAGTACGGCATCAAAGACGTGAAGGAGATCATCCACAACCCGTCTTATGAAGAACTCTACAAAGCAGAGACCTGCAACTGCCTGACCGGCTACGAAAAAGGCGTCGACACCGAACTGGGCGCCGTGAACGTGATGACCGGCGTGTTCACCGGCCGCTCGCCCAAAGACAAATACATCGTTAAGGACGCAACCACCGAAAACACCGTATGGTGGACCTCGGACTTCGCCAAGAACGACAACAAGCCGATCACGACCCAGGTTTGGGACGACCTCAAAAAGATCGCCACCCAGGAACTCAGCGGCAAGAAACTCTACGTGATGGACACCTTCTGCGGCGCCAACCCGGACACCCGCCTGAAAGTGCGCTTCATCATGGAAGTGGCTTGGCAGGCCCACTTCGTGAAGAACATGTTCATCCGCCCGACCGAAGAGGAGCTGAAAAACTACGGCGAACCGGACTTCGTGGTGCTGAACGCATCGAAGACCACCAACCCCAACTGGAAAGAGATGGGCCTGAACTCCGAAAACTTCGTGGCCTTCAACCTGACCGAAAAGATGCAGCTCATCGGCGGCACTTGGTACGGCGGCGAGATGAAGAAAGGGATGTTCTCGATGATGAACTACCTGCTCCCGCTCAAAGGCATCGCTTCGATGCACTGCTCGGCCAACAAAGGCAAGGACGGCGACGTGGCCATCTTCTTCGGCCTGTCGGGTACCGGTAAGACCACCCTCTCGACCGACCCGAAACGCGAACTGATCGGCGACGACGAGCACGGCTGGGACGACAACGGAGTCTTCAACTTCGAAGGCGGCTGCTACGCCAAAGTCATCAACCTCGACAAAGAATCCGAACCGGATATCTACAAAGCCATCAAACGCGATGCGCTGCTTGAGAACGTGACCGTGGACGCCAACGGCAAGATCGACTTCAACGATAAGAGCGTGACCGAGAACACCCGCGTGTCATACCCGATCTACCACATCGAGAACATCGTTAAACCGGTTTCGAAAGCGGGCCCGGCGCAGAAAGTCATCTTCCTGACCGCAGACGCCTTCGGCGTAATGCCTCCGGTATCGATCCTGACCCCGGAACAGACCAAGTACTACTTCCTGTCGGGCTTCACCGCCAAACTGGCCGGTACCGAGCGCGGCATCACCGAACCGACCCCGACCTTCTCGGCCTGCTTCGGCGCAGCGTTCCTGACCCTGCACCCGACCAAATACGCCGAAGAGCTCGTTAAACGCATGAAAGCTTCGGGCGCTACGGCCTACATGGTGAACACCGGGTGGAACGGTACCGGCAAACGTATCTCGATCAAAGATACCCGCGGTATCATCGACGCCATCCTCGACGGTTCGATCGACAAAGCCGAGACCAAGATGATCCCGATCTTCAACTTCAAGGTGTCGACCGCCCTTCCGGGCGTCGACCCGAAGATCCTCGATCCGCGCGACACCTATACCGACGCTGCGGAATGGACCAAGAAGGCGGAAGACCTGGCAGGCCGCTTCGTGAAGAACTTCGAGAAATACACCGACAACGCGGAAGGCAAGGCACTGGTAGCAGCAGGGCCGCAGCCGACCAAGTAATTTTCTTCATAACCGACAGCAGCCGGGGGCGTTTCAGCAATGCTGAAACGCCCCCGGCCTTTTTATAGACCGTGAATTTTGAACGCCGACCGTTTTATTTTCACTGACAGAATGTAAATTTGATTTCGAAAATCCATTAAAGACCGAAGAAACATTCCAACCAACCCCAAAGGCTAAACGGGACATAGCCTCGTTTTATCCCCGTCCTTAACGGCAAATTGACACCGGATGGCTATCTTTGAACGACCAATAAAAATACCAATGAAAAAAGCATTACTCCTGCTGCTCCTCTTTGCGAGCCTCGCCTGCCGCGCCGGCGAACGCCCCAAGTACATCTTCTACTTCATCGGCGACGGCATGGGGCATAACGCCCTGGCGCTGACCGAAGCCTGCCTGGCCTCCGAACAAGGCGACAGCATCGGCTTCGGCGCCCTCCGCTTCACGCAATTTCCCGTCACCGGCTTTGCCACCACCTGGTGCGCCAACCGCCGCACAACCGACTCGGCGGCAGCCGGAACCGCGCTGGCTTCCGGTCAAAAGACCTCGGTCGGGACGATCGGCATGAACGCCGAACGCACCGAACCGATGCACAGCATCGCCGTGGCTGCCAAAGAGAAAGGGATGCGCAGCGGCGTAGCCACCTCCGTGAGCATCGACCATGCCACCCCGGCCAGCTTTTACGCCCACCAACCGACTCGCAACATGTATTATGAGATTGGAATGGACGCTCCCGCAGCCAGGCTCGACCTCTACGCCGGGTCTGGATTCCTCAAGCCGGAGCCGAAGCGGCAGGCCCCCTTGTACGACGCGCTGACCAAAGCCGGTTACAAGATCACCCGCGGCGACAACGAGATCGCCGGGAAACGGGCCGTGCTGATGCAAACCGAGGGAGCCAACCCCGCCAACCTGCCGCTGGCCATCGACCGCACGCCGGACGACCTGACCCTGCCGGCCATCACCCGCCGCGCGATCGATTTCCTGTTGAAAGACGGAGGCGCCAAAAAGGGCTTCTTCCTGATGGTCGAAGGGGGACAGATCGACTGGACCGCGCATAACAACGACGCCGCCTCGCTGGTGCAGGAGGTCAAAGACTTCGACTCGGCGATCTGCGTGGCACTGGACTTCTACCGCGCACATCCGGACCAGACGCTGATCGTCGTGACTGCCGACCACGAAACGGGGGGCCTCGCACTGGGACGTGACAACTTAGGCTACGACACCTATTTCGGTCTCCTTTCGGCCCAGAAATGCTCGAAAGGGGCGCTGAAAGAGGCGATCGAAGCGGTGGCGGACTGGAATGCGGTCAAAACGCTGCTCGGCGAAAAGATGGGCTTCGGCGCGCAGATCGCCGTAACGCCCCAAGAGTGGGCCGAACTGGAAGAGGCTTACACGAAGCAGCCCGGCAAAACCGCCGACAAGGCAGTGGAGATCCTGGCTCGCCACACGGGCGCAGGCTGGACCACGGGAAGCCATACGGCGACCTATGTGCCTGTCTTTGCGATCGGTGCGTCGTCGGAACTGTTCAACGGACGGCAGGATAATACCGGGATCGCCGCCGGTTTGAGAAAACTGATCGAAGGAGAGTAAAAATTTCGTTTTTCCCGCCGATTTTCGCCGCCCGGATTTTGAAATGATGTAAAAATTGCGTTACTTTATAGAGAATTTAAAACCTAACGCCTATGAATACCATCACTTTCAACGAGCTGCGGCGGATCAAAGACAGCCTGCCCAGCGGTAGCATGCAGCGTATTGCGGACGAACTGGGCATAGAGGTGGACACCGTCCGCAACTACTTCGGCGGGACACATTACAAATCGGGCGAAGGAACTCCATCGGGACTGCATATCGAGCAGGGGCCGGACGGCGGCATCGTCACCCTCGACGACAGAACCATCCTCGACAAGGCGCTCTCGCTGCTGGGACAACAGTAACTTCAATCATCATAATTTTCAGGATTTCAAAAAACGAAACGATCGGTCGGTTTCCCATCCCGCCCCACCGGGAATAAGCAGGGAAAGACATAACGACACAACCGGATAATTTTCGGGGTACGGAACCATTTGCATGATCTTTGCATTTGGTTCCGTTCGTTATATATTATACAACACAACTAAAACTATTTGTCATGAAAAAACTATTTTTAAGCCTGCTGATCGGGATGGCTTTGTACGCCACATCCTGCGCCAACGGTAAACCGGTTGCCAGACAGACCTCGGACCTGCCCGCAACGGCCCAGAGCTTCCTGAAAAAACATTTTTCGACCGTGAACGTCGACCAGGTCCTTGAGAACCACTCCGACGACAAAAAATATGAGGTCAAGCTCGCAGGCGGCGGAAAGGTCGAATTCGACAAAAACGGCAACTGGACCGAGATCGACTGCGAGCGCAACGCTATTCCCGAATCGATCGTACCCGCTAAGATTCTTCAATACGTGAAGCAAAATTATCCGAACCATTTCATCTCCTCGATCGACAAAGAGGACGGAGGTTATGACGTTGAGGTACGGGACATGGGCCTGAAGCACGACACCAAGCTGAAATTCAACGGACGGTACGAATTCATGCGGATCGACTAAACGTTTCCCGTCACATCTTTTTTAAACGGCTGCGGCACCCGGCAGGGTACCGCAGCCGCGCTTTTTTTGCTACTTTTGCTTAGACACCAAGTCACCCCTTTCGATGCTGACCATTCTAATCACCCTTTTCCTGATCGGCTACCTGTGCATCGCGCTGGAGCATCCCCTGAAGATCGACAAAGCCGCCACGGCGCTAATCACGGCCACCGCTGCCTGGGTCATCTACATGCTGCTCGCCCCGGAGATCGTACCGGGGACACGCGGTTTCGAGTTTTTCCTCGAAGAGAACCCGTCGCTGGCCTCCCTGCCGCTGCACGAACAGGCGGTCCACTACGTGCAGCATATCCAAATCATCGACAGCCTGGGCGACATCGCCGAGATCCTCTTCTTCCTGATCGGCGCCATGACCATCGTGGAGCTGATCGACGTCCACGGAGGCTTCAATATCATCACCAACCGGATCACCACGCGCCGCAAGCGGCGCCTGCTCTGGATCATCGGGACGATCACCTTCTTCATGTCGGCCACGCTCGACAACCTGACCACCTCGATCGTCATGATCGCCCTGCTGCGCAAGATCATCGGCAACTACAAGGAGCGCTGGCTGTTCGCCGGGATCATCATCATCGCGGCGAACAGCGGCGGGGCCTGGTCGCCGATCGGGGACGTGACCACGATCATGCTTTGGGTGCGGGGCAACGTGACCACCGCCGGACTTATCCCGAACCTGTTCCTGCCCTGTTTCGTATCGTTCGCTATCCCGGTGCTGATCGCCCAACGGTGGCTCCACGGCGACGTCACGCCGGCCTCGCCCCACAAGCTGGCGGCCGTGCAGGTGCGGGACGGCGAGGTGAGCTATTTCACGAACGTGGAGGGCAAGACAGCCATTTCGGAGCGGGAACGGCTATCGATCCTGCTCCTGGGGGTGGGTTGCCTGCTGTTCGTCCCGGTGTTCAAAACGATCACCCACTTGCCGCCGTTCATGGGCATCCTCGGCGCGCTGGGGGTCATGTGGCTCTACACGGAGGTGATGTATAAGCGGAAAAACGAGATGCCGGAAGCGGCCAAACGGCGCATTCCGGATGTCCTGCGCCGGATCGACACGCCGACGATCCTCTTTTTCCTCGGCATCCTGCTGGCGGTTTCGGCGCTCCAGATGTCGGGCGTGCTTTCGAGCCTTTCGGTGTGGCTGGACGAGAAGATACACGACGTCTACCTGATCAATGTGATGATCGGTTTCCTCTCTTCGGTCATCGACAATGTGCCGCTGGTGGCAGGAGCCATGGCGACCTATCCGGTCGCCGATGCCGCCGCGATCGCGGCGGCGGCCGACCCGGCCTATGTCCAGCATTTCGTGCAGGACGGCATTTTCTGGGAGTTCCTGGCCTACTGCGCCGGGGTGGGCGGCTCGATGCTGATCATCGGCTCGGCGGCGGGTGTGGTGGTCATGGGACTGGAACGGATGAATTTCGTCTGGTACCTGAAAAATATCTCGCTGATCGCGCTGACGGGCTACCTGGCGGGCGCGGCGGTCTATATCCTCCAAACATTGTAGCCCTCCCGAAGTCCCCCGAAAATAAACGGCCGGAAGAAAAGATTTCTTCCGGCCATAATAATGCCATGTAAAAACATTCGCCGAATCAGTCGAACAGGTGTCCCCCTCCCTTCGGCGTTCCCGACGGATCGTTCTTCAGCGTCTCGCGCGACACCTTGCTCCCCGCAGGCAGCGTCTCCGCCTCGATCTTCATCCGGCGACGGATAAACGCCGGTATATTCTCCAGTTCCTCTTCCGTCAGCGCGGTTACCGGTGAAATCGGTGCTTCGTCCGCAGGCGCCGCAACCGGTACAACAACCGACTCTACCTGCGGCACCGGATCATTATTCCCTGCAATGGCAACCCCAGCCGAATCGCCCGTAACTACATTTTCAGCCACAACCTGCCTGTCTGCAACCGGCTCCTGTTTTTGTACTTGTACCGGCTGCGGTTGAGCCTGCACGACCGGCTCGACATAAGGCGTATTCACAGCCGCCGAAGATACATAGTCGTCATAGCCGGAAACAGAGACACCGGCCTCCGACGCGTCATCGTGGGTCACCACCGCAAAATCATCCCCACCCTCCTGCACAGATCCGGTTTTCGGTTTCTTGGTCTTGGCGGCGTTATTGTCCATATCCACCAACGACACGGTCTCCCGCTTCGGCTGCACAGGCTCCGTCCCCGTCATCCCCGCATTGCGTTTCCGGTTCGGGTCTTTGTCCACGATCTCGGCATAACGGTCCCGCACCGCCGGAATGCTGTCGATATCGAACCCCGTGGCAATGACCGTGATGCGAATATCGTCTCCCAAAGACTCATCGGTCCCGGCCCCCCAGATCAGGTCGGTGGAGTTGTCGTTCCCGGTCCTCTCCTGCATGAATTGGGTGATCTGGTACGTCTCGGTCAAAGTCACCTCCCGGCTCCCCGAAGTAATATTAAGCAATACGTTCTTCGCCCCCGAAATATCCTTGTGGTTCAGGAGCGGCGAACTCATGGCCGCCTCCGCCACCTCCAGCGCCCGGTTGTCCCCGCTACCCCGCGCCGAACCCATCAGAGCGATCCCGCTGTCCTTCATCACCGTCTGCACGTCCGCGAAGTCGACATTGACCCGGTATTCCTGCGTAATGATCTCCGCAATACTCTTAGCCGCCGTCGCCAGTATATCGTCCGCCTTCCCGAATGCCTCGGAAAGAGTAAGCTCCCCGTAAATCTCGTGGATATTCTCATTGTTGACCACCAGCAGCGAGTCCACATTGTGCCGGATCTCCTCGATCCCCTCGATCGCCTGCATGATGCGCCTTCTCCCTTCCGTCTTAAACGGAATGGTGACGATCGCCACCGTCAGTATCCCCATCTCCTTGGCCGCCTTGGCAATGACAGGCGCCGCCCCGGTACCCGTTCCCCCGCCCATCCCGGCGGTAACGAACACCATCTTGATATTCTTCTCCCGGAACGCCTCCTTGATCTCCTCGATACTCTCCTCGGCCGCCGCCCGGCCGCGCTCCGGCTTATTCCCCGCACCCAGTCCCTCCGTCAGCGTCTCCCCCAGCCGGATCTTGGTCGGGATCGGACTCCGCTCCAACGCCTGCCGGTCGGTGTTGCAGACCATAAACGAAACGTCCGTGATCCCCAGTTTGAACATGTGGTTCACGGCGTTGCTCCCGCCGCCGCCGACGCCCACCACCATGATGATGGACGAGCTGACGGGTGCTATATCTACGAATTCAACCATTGCCTTATGTTGTACGCTTCAGTTATCTTTTAGAATTATAGTTCTTACAGCCCCCGCGATGTCTAATAGTTATCGTCGTCGTCGACCTCTTCCGAGAACATGGAGCTGAACAGGCGTTTCATCCGCTCGGACAGCTTCGGTTTGCGCACCCGCAGCTCCTCTTCCGGCGCGTAATCATCCCCGTAGCCGTCATCCCCCTGCATACCGTACCCGTCCTGCTGCCCGTCCATCCCGTACGGATCGCCCGGTTGCCCATACCCGGCACCTGCGTCATACGCCTGCTGCGCATAGGTATCCCCGCCGGACGGCATCCCCTGCCCGTCCGCCGCGGCATATCCATACCCCGCCGCAGGCTGTTGCCCCGCTTGATTATCACCCACTCCCGGCTGCTGTTCCGCAATGGCCGGCTGCTCGTCGATCTCGGTATAATTTCCTTTCCGCACCGCATCGAGAATAATTCCCGTCAGCGTGGAGTATTTCGGCCCCGAAACCAGCTCCGCCGAGTCCGCCGCGACATAGGTCACCGGCTGCGCCACCCGCACGTCCATTCCCGTGTGCATCTTGAACAGCAGGTCGAGGTTCTTCAGGTTGGCCCCGCCCCCGGTCAGCACAATCCCCGCCCCCAATCTCCCCTTGTACCCGCAGCGCTCGATTTCGAGCTTGACGTAGTCGATAATGTCGTACATCCGGGCCTCGATGATCCCCGCCAGCGTCCGCACCGCGATCTCCTTCGGGGCCTGCCCGTTGACGCTCGGTATATTGATGTATTTATCCCCCGGCGTCCGTTCGGCCACCGCCTCCCCGAACGAGGTCTTGAGCTTCTCGACATACCGCTCCAGTATCCCGTACGCCCGAATGTCCTTGTTGATGATATTCCCCCCGATCGGAATGACCGCCAGGTGCCGGATCACCTTGTCATAATACACGCAAATGTCCGTAGTCCCCCCCCCTATATCCACCACGGCCACGCCCAGCTCCTTCTCATCATCGCTCAACACAGCCTCCGCCGACGCCAGCGGCTGCAATACAATCCCCGCCAGTTTGAGACCCACCCGCTGAAAACACCGCCGAATCCGCTCGATAGCCGTCTCCTCGCCGATAATAACATTGAATTTAGCCTCCAGCTTCCGCCCCTCCATCCCCACCGGCTCGCTGATATCGTCCTCGCCGTCCAAAGTGTAAGACTGCGGCAGTATGCTGATAATGGTCTTTCCCGCCGGCAGCGACGCGTTCCGCTGGTCGTCGATCAGCCGCTCCACATCGCTCTTGCGAACCTCCGTCACCCCCGCGTCGGTCACGTTCTGCACCGTCACGTATCCCTGGGTCCGGTTGCACTGGATATGCTGGCCCGAAACCCCGACATAGGCCTCGCGCACCACGATCCCCAGCTCCTGTTCGAGTTTGGCTTTGACCTCGCGCAACACCTGCGAAGCCTGTTCGATGTTCTTCAGGTCGCCCTTCATCACACCGCTGGAGGCCACCTCTTTCAAGGCGACGATCTCGATCTTGTTCTTCTCGGCTTTGCGTCCCACGGCCATCGCCACCTTGGTAGTGCCCAGGTCGATCGCCGCAACGTATTCGTTATTGTCCATATATCTCGTGTGTGCTCTCAGTTTGCTTTTCCCCGCCGCCTGCCGCACGGGCCGCTTCCGGCATCCCCTTGCAGACCACCTGCCCCCGGAACCGGAGGTCGATCTCCGTGGCCGAACGCCACCACCCTTCGCCGAAGCTTTTCCGGTAGAACCGCGACAGTTTCCGCAACCGGCCGGCCACCGCCGCCGAATCGGCTATCTCCCCGAAACGAATCGTCTGCCCACCCACCCGGGGCAATAATCGTACCTCTTTCCCGTCGTAATAGACCTGGGCCGTCAGGGCCGCTAAAAAGCGATCGGTATCTACCTGATGGACAAAGTTAAGCAGATTATGCAACAATTCCCGCTCACGATGAAACTTTTTTTCATCCAAACGCCCGAAATAGTCCGCCGGAAAAGCCAGCGGCAGTTTTCCGCTTACCGCCGGCACCTCGGCGATGCAATCCGGCTGAGGCGGCAGCAACACCAGCGTGCTGTCCAGGTAGAAATTATGGCCCGACTCGCTGACCACACGCAGCACCGGCCTGCGTTGGCTCAAAACGATGTGCAGCAGGCCGTCGATAGCCGTGTAGGCGTCCGCCCGCGACACATAATCCTGCCCTTCGACCAGCCGCTCCACGGCATAGACATCCACCTCCCGCAGCGGCAGGCCATTCAGCCGCACACCGCTGTCCGCGAGCCAATGCCGCACAATCGCGGGCGTGACGAACCGCAATTGCGCGCTGTCCCGGATCACGATTTCCACCCCCTTGCACTTCAGCTCCCTCTCCCGCCCCGAACAATAATGCACGGCCACGACGGTATAGGCCACCAGCAAAACCAGCAACAGCACATTGACTATTTTCCGTCCTCCCGGCGACATCTTTTCGGATCGAGGTTACTTGGCCTGATTGTTCAAAAGGTTTTTCCGCCGCACGATCTCCGCCACCGGGGTGCAGAAGCGGTCGATATCCCCCGCCCCGGCAGTAACGAGTACACCTCCGCACGGCAACGCTTCGATCTCGTCCAACAGCCGCTCTTTGGAAACCAGTTTCTTATGCGGGACCGTCACGCCACTCAGGATCATCTCCGACTCCACCCCCGGTATCGGCAGCTCCCGCGCCGGATAAATAGGCATCAGGAGCACCCGGTCGGCCAGGCTCAAGACCTCCGCGAACTCCGGCGCGAAATCGCGCGTCCGGGTATAGAGATGCGGTTGGAACACCACCGTCAGCTCCCGCTGCGGGAACATTTTCCGCACGGAGGCCAACATCGCGCGAAGCTCGGCCGGATGGTGCGCATAATCGTCCATGTAGATCGTCCCCTGCGGGTACTCCGGCTCGTTGACCCAGAAATCGAACCGCCGCTGCACGCCCCGGAAGGTGGCCATAGCCTCGCGCAACGCATCGTCCGAGATAAAGCCCTCGCACCAAACCAAAGCCGCCGCCCCCACGCAGTTCTCGACATTCACCAGCCCCGGAATCCCCAGCCGGCAGCCGTCGATCCGCCGGTCGGGACACACGAGGTCGAACGAATAGTACCCTCCCCCGTCGACGCTCAGGTTTTCGGCATGGAAATCGGCCCCCGTATCGGTCGCATGGTAGGTGTAGCGGCGTATGTCCGCCCGCTCCAGCGGCAGCTCAACCCCCTTTTTCAGGATAAGCGTCCCTCCGGGCAATATCTGGCGGCCGAACTGCGCAAAAGCCTCCCGCACCGCCTCATACGTGCCGTAAATGTCCAGGTGATCCGGATCGACCGAGGTGATGACCGCCTCCTTCGGATGCAGCTGCAAAAAGGAGCGGTCGAATTCGTCCGCCTCCACGGCCATCCGCCGCCCCGCACCCAGCACCAGATTGGAGCTGAAATTCTTGGAAATTCCCCCCAGAAATGCAGAGCCCTCTCCCGCTCCCACGGCGTTGAAATGGGCCACCATCGTGGTGGTGGTGGTCTTGCCGTGCGTCCCCGCCACCGCCATCACATCCTTTCCCTCGCCCAGCAGCCCCAGCATCCGCGACCGCTTGAGCACCTCGAAGCCGTTATCGCTGAACCACGCGAGTTCCGCATGGTCGTGCGGAACTGCCGGCGTGTAGATCACCCGCGTCCGCTCCGCGTCCCGGAAAGCCTCCGGAATCGCCTCGACCGACTCTTCATAATGCACGGGGATACCCTCCGCCTCCAACGCTTCGGTCAGCGGCGACGGCGTGCGGTCGTAACCCGCCACCTGCCACCCTTCATGCTTGAAAT
The DNA here is from genome assembly GCA_947627885.1 of uncultured Rikenella sp. Lineage (GTDB taxonomy): Bacteria > Bacteroidota > Bacteroidia > Bacteroidales > Rikenellaceae > Rikenella. The sequence goes on along the minus strand of CANQXP010000033.1, from coordinate 2,071 downwards.
AGCGGGCCAGGGCGCTCATCCCGATCCCGCCGATCCCTACAAAATATATCCTATCTTTTGCCATATTCGTTCGCAACTTTAACCACGATCTCCGCCACATCTTTCGCGGCTTCCGGCCGCCCCAGTTCCAAAATATTCCGCACCATCTCCGCACGCGCCGCCGCATCCGCCAGCAGCTCCAGCGCCCTGGGCACGACCTCCTCCTCCGCCTGCGCATCCGTCACCGCCAGCGCCGCCCCTTTCGAGACCAGCGCCTGCGCGTTTTTGGTCTGGTGGTCTTCCGCCACATTGGGCGACGGCACGAAGATCACGGGCCGCCCCACCAACTCCAGCTCCGACACCGTACAGGCCCCCGCCCGCGCCACCACCACGTCGGCGATGGAATACGCCAGATCCATCCGCTCCACGAAAGCCCCGCGCCACACGTTCTCCGGCAGCCCCCCCGGCCTTTCGGACAATTCATGCTCAATCCTGGCATCATAGTATTTCCCGTTCTGCCAGATCACCTGCACCTCGTCCGCCCGCTCCGCAAAGGTATCGAGCCACCGCATCATACACAGGTTCAGCGTCCGCGTTCCTAAGCTTCCGCCCACCACCAACAGGGTTTTCCGGCCCTCCTCAGCCGCAAATCCGAAATAGTCGCACGCCTCCTGCCTCAGCTCCGCCGTCGGCGCAGCTACATCCGCAAAATGGCCACGCAGCGGGTTCCCGGTGTAAACGATCTTCGAAGCCGGGAAAAAGCGTTCCATCCCGTCATACGCCACGCAGATCGCCTTCGCCCGCTTGGACAGCAGCCGGTTGGTCAGTCCGGCGTACGAGTTCTGCTCCTGGATCACCGTAGGAATGCCCATCCGCTGGGCCGCCCACAGCACCGGGGCGCTGGCATAGCCCCCGAATCCCGCCACGACGTCGGGTTTGAACTCCTTTAAAATGCGCCGCGCCTGCCGCAGGCTCCGCAAGACCTTGAAAGGCAGAGCCAGATTGGCTTTCGAGACCAGATGCTGCCGCTGAAGCCCCGCCACCGGCAGCCCCACGATCTCATAACCGGCTTTCGGCACCCGCTCCATCTCCATTTTGCCTTCGGCGCCCACGAAAAGAATCTCCACGCCGTCGGCTCCCCGCAAGCTGCGCAAAGCATCGGCCACCGACACGGCGGGATAGATATGCCCGGCGGTTCCCCCGCCGCTGATAATCACCCTCAAAGGTTCGTTATTCATCGTTATCATCCATTAATTCGACCACTTCCCGCTGCCCGGCATAACGCTCGTCGTCCCAACCGGCCCCGTCGCCGCGGTCCACCAGCGTCAGTTCATCGTTCTCTTCATCTTCCATTCCTTCAGGCAGTGCCTCCTGGGCCGCCTTCCGCCGTCCCAGGATCAAAGGACGCTTTTGCGGCTGCGCCACAGCCTCAGCATCCGGCACGGGCCCATCGTCGCCAGCCGATAGGGCAGGCTCAAGCATGGCCGCCCGCTGCGCTTCCAACTCTTGCTGTTCCCGCTCGCTCTCGCGGCTGACGCCGAGGATCATCCCCATCGCCACGCAGGTGAAAAAGACCGACGACCCCCCCATACTGATGAGCGGCAAAGGCTGCCCGGTCACCGGCATCAGGCCGACCGAAACGGCCATATTCACGAACGCCTGCATGGTGACGATCAGGCTCAATCCCAGCACCATCAGCCCCTGCGAAGGGCGGTTGCAACGCCGCACGATCAGCCCGGCCCGGTAGAATATCCAAAGGTACAAAACGAATACCACGATGCCGCCCACGATGCCGTACTCCTCTATTATGAAAGCGTAAGCGAAGTCCGAATAGGGATGCGGCAGCTGCGAGCGCTGGGTGCTGTTCCCCGGCCCTTTACCGATCACCCCGCCGGAAGCGATGGCGATCTCGGCCTGCTCGACCTGGTAGCTGTCCTGGCTGGCCTGCTTGTTGTCGGCCACGGCCTCGGTAGGCCCGGCGAACTGAACCACGCGGTTCACCCACGTCTCGGCCCGCCCCACCCCGGCGAAATACATGCCCCCGACGATCACGATACAGGATGCGGCGGCCACGAGCATCAGCCGGTTCAGC
>CANQXP010000032.1 GCA_947627885.1 uncultured Rikenella sp. | reverse complement strand
TATACCGCCCTGTCCGGCGGCATTGCTGGTGGCGTAATAGACGATGGTGCCGATACCGCCTGTTCCGCCCCCCACCACTTTGGCCGGGATCAGCAGGGCCGTCCATGCGAAAGAGTACATCAGCAGCCCGATCGAGATGATGACGTAGGCGCGTATCTCATGCCTGAGGTTGCGTAGGCCGAGGTCGGGCTTGGGCAAAGTTTTCATGGCTATGCCGGATTTAGGAGGGTTATCGGGTCAGCACACAACATTGATGATCTTGCCCGGCACGACGATCACTTTCCTGACCGCCTTGCCGTCGGCGTATTTGGACGTCTGTTCGTCGGCCTTGATCGCCTCGGCGATGGCGTCCGGGGTCATCGACAGGTCGAAAGTGCGCTTGAAGCGCATCTTGCCGTTGAATGATACCGGGTATTCAAACGCCGACTCGGTCAGGTATTTCTCTTCGTACACCGGGTAAGCGGCGTCGCAAACGCTCTCCGCCTCGGCATGTCCCAGCGGCCCGTGCCACAATTCTTCCGCTATATGCGGGGCGAACGGCGCCAGCAGGCACACCAACGGCTCCAGCACAGACCGTGCCGTTGTCTTATGGTCGTACAACTCGTTCAGGCAGATCATAAAGGCGCTCACCGAGGTGTTGAACGAGAAATTCTCGATGTCCTCGCTGATCTTTTTGATCGTCTTGTGCAGCGTTTTGAGCTCCGCATCGGTCGGTTTGGCGTCGTCGACCCCCTCGACCAGCCGCCAAACGCGCCGCAGGAACTTGTGCACCCCGTCGATGCCGTTGGTGTCCCACGGTTTAGACTGCTCCAGCGGGCCGAGGAACATCTCGTACATTCGCAGGGTGTCCGCCCCGTAATTCTCCACGATCATATCCGGATTCACCACGTTGAACATCGACTTGCTCATCTTCTCGATGGCCCAGCCGCAGACATACCGCCCGTCTGATTCGGTGATAAACTCGGCGTCCTTGAACTCCGGCCGCCAAGCCTTGAACGCTTCGATGTCCAGCACGTCGTTCTTGACGATATTCACGTCCACGTGAATCTCCTGCGTCTGGTATTGGTCTTTCAACCCATACGACACGTACGTGTTCGGCTTGTCCACCACCCGGTACACGAAATTCGACCGTCCCTGGATCATCCCCTGGTTCACCAGCTTCTTGAACGGCTCGTCCTTGCACACATACCCCAAGTCAAACAGGAACTTGTTCCAGAACCGGGAGTACATCAGGTGGCCCGTGGCATGCTCGATCCCTCCGACATAGAGGTCGACATTCTCCCAATACTTATTGATTTCCGGATCGACCAGCGCCTTGTCGTTGTGCGGATCCATATAGCGCAGGTAATAAGCGGAGGAACCCGCAAACCCCGGCATGGTACTGGTTTCGTATTTCCAGCCCTCGACCCGTGCCAGCGGCGGCTGCCCGTCATGCGTCGGCGTAAAATTGTCCACCTCCGGCAAAAGGAGCGGCAACTCCGACTCCGGCAATAATACCGGAATACCGTCCGCATCGTACGACACCGGGAACGGTTCGCCCCAATACCGCTGCCGGCTGAAAATCGCGTCGCGCAAGCGATAATTGACCTTTTTATGGCCGATACCTTTTTCCTCGATCGCCTTGAACATCGCCGGGATAGCCTCCTTCACATCCAGCCCCGTCAGGAAATCGGAGTTAATCAAAGTCCCCTCTTTCGCATCATAGCTCCCCTCCGTCACATCGCACTCGATAATCGGAATAATCAGCAGGTCGAAATGCTTCGCGAACGCCCAGTCGCGGCTGTCATGCGCCGGCACGGCCATGATCGCCCCCGTCCCATACCCCGCCAGCACGTAATCGCTGATCCAGATCGGTATCTCGACCCCGTTGAACGGATTGACCGCATACGCCCCCGTAAACACCCCGCTCACCCGCTTGGTATCGGCCATTCGCTCCCGCTCGCTCCGCTTCTTAGTCTCCGCAATATAGGCCTCCACCGCTTCGCGCTGCTCCGGCGTGGTAATCTCCTGTATAAAAGCGTGTTCCGGCGCCAAGACCATAAAGGTCACGCCGAACACCGTGTCCGCCCGGGTGGTGAAGATCTCCAGTTTCTTCTCCTCCGGTTGCCCCTTGATGGGGAAGAACATCGTCGCCCCCTCCGACCGGCCGATCCAGTTGCGCTGGATCTCCTTCAGCGACTCGCTCCACTCCAGATCGTCGAGTCCCGTCAAAAGCCGCTCCGCATAGGCAGTCACCCGCAGGAGCCACTGCCGCATCAACTTCTGCTCCACAGTGAATCCCCCGCGCACCGACAAGCCGTCCTTCACCTCGTCATTGGCCAACACCGTCCCCAGCCCTTCGCACCAGTTCACCAGCGTATCCGCCTGGAAAGCCAGCCGGTAGTTCATCAGGGTATCCGAAAGCTCCTTCGGAGTGAGCTCATTCCACTCCGGATGCTTCGCAATCAGGTGCTCGATCGGCATAGCCCGTTGCAAATCGGTGTCGTAGTAGTGGTTGTACATCTTCTCAAAGGCCCACTGCGTCCACTTATAGTACCCTGGATCGCAGGTGCGCACCTCGCGGTTCCAGTCGAAACTGAAACCGATCTTGTCCAGCTGTTCCCGGTACCGCTTGATATTCTGCTCGGTAGTCACCGCAGGATGCTGACCCGTCTGGATCGCATACTGCTCCGCCGGCAGCCCGAACGCATCGTAGCCCATCGGGTGCAGCACGTTGAACCCTTTCTGCCGCTTATACCGGCTGTAAATGTCCGAAGCGATGTATCCCAGCGGATGCCCCACGTGCAGTCCCGCCCCAGAAGGATAGGGGAACATGTCCAGCACATAGTATTTCGGCCGCGACGGGTCCGCCTCAACATGGTAAGTCCCGGCCTCAGCCCACCGCTGCTGCCACTTCCGCTCGATCTCCCTGAAATCGTATTCCATTTCCGTATATCGTATTATTTTTTGTCCGTGTCCTGTGTCGCGACGATGCGCGTATATTCGCCTTTATCGAGCAATATGCCCGCCGCTTTGCGGGCCGTCCTGTCGCGCCGCAGCATATATTCCAGCCTCCCGGCATCGTAGTACCACCGCGTCATAACGGCATCCGCCAGCACCTCCCGTATCTCCGGGGCGAAAGCTTTGAGTTCCGCCGTCTTGTCGTCTTTGATCTTCTCCGCTATCGCATCCAGTTCCCCCGCGATCCGCTCCGAATATTTTTCCCGCTCCGCGACCTTGCGCAACTGGGTCAAGAGCTGTTCAGTTCCCGATTCAAATGTGATCGGCTTGTCGGCCATCATATCGCAAAAGGCGGCATAAACGCTGTCGCCGACCGCAAAATCACGGCTCGGACTGTGTTCGACCGCATATCGGTTCGCAAAGTCGTCGACATAGCCCGACCCCAACAGGATCACCGTGAATTTGCCGAAATAGTCCGCATCCGTCCGCACATCCGGCATGATCCCGCCTCCGTCGTATACCGTGCGTCCTCCCGCCGTGCGGAACGAAGCGATCAAAGAGTCCGGCACGGTTCCCACGCTCCCGTCCTCGTTCCGGTGGCTGTAGTCCACCGCCTGTATGCACCTCCCGCTCGGCGTATAATATTTGGCCGTGGTCAGCTTGATGTAGCCGTTCTCGCCCACCGGACGCGTGGACTGCACCAGCCCCTTCCCGAAGCTGCGCTGCCCGACGACCACCGCCCGGTCCAAGTCCTGCAACGACCCCGCCACGATCTCGCTGGCCGAAGCCGACGCGCTGTTGATCAGTACCGCGAGCGGCACGGTCGGCGCGACGGGTTCCCCCACCGTCCGGTAAGTGGCGTTCATCTCCGGCACCCGCCCTTTGGTGGTCACCACCGTGGTGTTGCGCGGCGTAAAAAGCCCCACGATCTTCACCGCTTCGCCCAGAATCCCCCCGGTATTGTCCCGCAAATCCAGCATCAGCCCTTTTAACGGCGCCTGGTGTTGCAGCGCGGTCAAGGCATTCCTGACCTCCGCCGCGCAGTTTTCCGTAAAGCTGTTCAGCCGGATATAGCCCACCGAATCCGCCCCCGTCGAGTCTTTGACCCATCCGTAGTACGGCACCGCCGGAACCGAGATCCGCTCGCGCTTGATATGCAGCGTTTTCGTCGTGGTCGTATCGACAATCGGAGAGATGACCAAAACGGCGGTAGTCCCCGCCTTTCCTCGCATCCGGTCGCTGGCGAAAACCACCTCTTTGCCCTGCATATCGACCCCGTCCACAGAAAGAATCCTGTCCCCCGCTTTCAAGCCTGCCTTATCCGAAGGCGTTCCCCGGTAAGGCTCCGCCACTTCGATCCACCGCCCGTCAGAGGACTTTCGGATCAGCGCCCCCAACCCCGCATATTTCCCGGTGGTCATGGTCTCGAAAGCGGCCATTTCGTCCGCCGGCAGATACTCCGTGTAAGGGTCGAGTCCCTCCAGCATAGCGTTTCCGGCCTCTTTCACCATCTGCGCCGGTGAGGTGGTGTCCACGTAATAGAGGTTCACCTCCCGGAAAATGTTGAAGAAGGTCTCCATCGACCGCCCGATCTCCAGGTCGCGGCGCTGCGAGGCGATCGCGCTGCTGTCGGCCGCCGGGGCCGGTTGTTTCTTAGTCGGAGCGCCGGCCGCCGGGCCCGAAACGCAAAGAACCGCTGCCGCGGAAAATATGATATGCCGGAATACGCTCATAAATCCCGATTTGTTATGCAATGTAAGTCCCCATGCGGAAAGCCGCCCGCACGACCTCCTTGCGGTTCCCCTCGATATAGGAGATCCCGTCCGCGTCGGTAACGATCTCCACTTTGTCTTCCCACATCATGGTCACTTTCTTGGCCGTCGAGGTCGCCGCGAAAAGCATGTCGTTCGCGCCGTGCGTATCGGCTTCGATGCGCTGGAATCCGCACATGGCCATCACGCGCTCCACATCTTCGACGCGACTGGCGGCGTCGAAGGTGAGCCGCTTACGGGTAAACCCGAAAAACGGGTAGAGCAAAGCGAAAACGACGACCACGCCCAAAAACATCAACCCCCGCGAAGTGGTCCACAGCACGCTCATCGGCGATGCGCTGCCGAAGGCCCGGAGCAGAGCGAAGAGGATGAAAAAGAGGATGATCAGGTAAACGGCGTACTTCGCCGCGCGAATGGGGTATCTTTTCATGGTTTCTAAATTAATGGTTCATTTTTGTACCTACCCCCCGTATGGGACTGCCGCTTTTTAACTACGTTTTCCTCGCGCTACCTCGCCAAAGTCCGCAAGCGGCCTCTGGCCTCGGAACGCTGCTCGGTTGTAAAAAGCGGGCCCGATGGGCTTCCGGGCTGTAACTTCCCTTGTCAGCGGCGAGCGTAGCGAGCCGCGCAGGCCGGAGCCACCCCCGGCGTAGGCCTGCAACATCGCTGCGCTTGTTTTGGCCTCGCTGGCTCCGGCCTTTGCAACCTAAAGTGGGTGATAGCGGAGCCTGAGGAGTAGCGTAGCTAGCTCAAAAGTTTCTTTGGTTCTTTCTTTTCAAAGAAAGAACGGTTCCATGCGGGTAGTAACAAAACGAACGGTTATATTACAAATTTTTCAGCAATTCCCGGGCCTGCGTCCTCGCCGCATCGGTCACGGCGCTGCCGCTCAGCATCGCCGCGATATGTTCCACCCGCTCGTCCGGGGCCAGTTCGCGGATATGGGTTCCGCCGCCGGCAGAGTCTTTGTATACATAGTAGTGGTGCTCCCCTTTCGAAGCCACCTGCGGCAAGTGCGTGATATTCAGCACCTGCATGGAGTCCCCCATCGAGGCGATGATCTCCCCCATCCGATCCGCCACCTGCCCCGACACCCCGGTGTCGATCTCGTCGAAGATCACGGTCGCCATCCGCATGCTCCGGGCCACCAACCCCTTCAAAGCCAGCATCACCCGCGACATCTCCCCCCCCGAAGCCACATTCTCGATCGGCTGCGGCGCCGCGCCCGCATTCCCGCTGAAAAGCATCGCCACCTCGTCCGCCCCCGTCTGGCTAAGCACCTTGGCCGGCGTGATCCTCACCTCGAATACGGCCGACTGGATACCCAACTCTTTCAGGGTCTTAATCACATGCTTTTCGATTTTAGGAGCGGCTTTTATCCGTCCCTGCGTAATCCGCCCCGCTTCGGCCAAAGCCGTGGCTTCCAGAGAAGCGATCTCCCGCTTCAAATCCGAGATATGTTGCTCCGCCGCATCGAAGCCCTGCAATTTCGCGTCCAGTTCGCCTTGCAAACGCAACAGCTCCGCTTCGGCATCCGCCTCGTCGATCCGGTGTTTGCGGCACAACGTGTAAATATCGTCCAACCTTCGGTTCACAGCCTCCAACCGTTCCGGATCGACCTGAACGCCGTCCCTGCGCCGTTCGCACTCCTCCGCCAAATCTTTCAGTTCCAGATAAACGCTTTCAAAACGGGCCCCCAGCTCCTGCGCCGCCGGATATTTCGGGGTCAGTTTGGCCAAGGTCGCCCCCATATTCCTGACCGCAGCATTGATCCCCCCTTCCAGCAGCCCGTTGTCCCCCGTCAACATCTGTGCGCAGTAGTCCAGCCCCTGCGCGATTTCCCCGGCATGGGCCAGCAGGTTCTGTTGTTGCTCAAGCTCCTGCACCTCGCCGCTCCTCAACTTCAGCGCCTGAAGCTGTTCCAGCTGGTATTGCAGGTAGTCCCGCTCCTTCGCCTCCGCCTCATTGGCCTGAACGGCCTTGTTCAGCGCCGCTTTCAAGGCGTTCAGCTGTTTATAATGCGCCGTATAATCCGCGACCGCAGCCAAGTGCCCCGCCACCGCGTCCACCAAATGGGTCTGGAACCCGGTCCCCGCCAACAGCAAGGTCTGGTGCTGGGAATGAATATCGACCAGCCGGTCCGCCACCGCCCGCAGGGTCGCCAGATTGACCGGAATGTCGCCGATAAAGGCCCGGCTTTTCCCCGCCGCCGAGATCGTCCTGCGAATGGTAACGGTATCCTCCCAATCCAGATCGTTCTCTTCGAAAATCGCCGACAACTCTTCCCGATAAGCCGCTATGTCAAATTCCGCCTCGATCACGCACGCCGCAGCCCCGTCGCGTATCACCGCAGCGTCCGCCCGCGCCCCTCCCAGCAGGGACAAGGCGCCCAGCAAAATGGACTTCCCGGCCCCCGTCTCCCCCGTGATGATGTTCAGCCCGGGGTGGAACGCGATGTCGAGGTGCGCGATAATGGCGTAGTTCTCTATTTTCAGTTGGCGTAGCATGGCTGTTTCCCGTGCAATGAAAACGTTATTTCCCACCGAGTTTCCGGCAGAGGCAGTCTGCGATGTCACCAGCCACTTCCGCCTTGGATTTCAACGGCAAAACCGTCGGCTGCGCATCCGGTTCCCGGTCGAATATGGTCACCTTGTTGGTATCCACGCCGAACCCCGCCCCTTTGTCCTGCAAAGAGTTCAGCACGATGGCATCCAGGTTCTTAGCTTGCAGTTTCCCGCGGGCATAATCCTCCGCCGAGCCAGCCGAAGTTTCCAGGGCAAAACCGATGGTAATTTGCCCGTCCCGCTTGATGCGCCCCATCTCCGCCGCAATATCCTTCGTGGGCTTCAATTCCAGTACGAACGGCTTATTCCCGTCGTGCTTATACTTCTCCCCCATCGGAAAGGCCGGCGTGTAATCGGCCACGGCCGCGCAGAACACCGCCCCGTCCATCTGCGGAAACAAACGTGCGCACGCCTCGTACATCTGAGCCGCCGAGAGTGCCGTTACAATTCCGATATTAGGATATGTCCGCGACAAAACCGCCGTGGCATGCCCCGTCACCAACGTAACGTCCGCCCCCCGCATGGCCAGCGCCTCTGCAATGGCATACCCCATCTTCCCAGTCGAATAGTTGCTCACGAACCGCACCGGGTCGATCGGCTCCACGGTCGCCCCCGCCGTCACGAGTATCTTCTTGCCCCGTAGCGGGGTAGCTTGCGGCACAAAGGTTTGACGCAAATAAGCGCATATCTCCTCCGGCTCCGCCATCCGCCCTTTGCCCACCAGCCCGCTGGCCAATTCCCCGTCGCCCGGCTCGATAATCCCCACGTTATCCCGCTCTCGCAAGATCGAGAGGTTCTCCTGCGTGGCCGGATGCCGGTACATATCGAGGTCCATCGCCGGGGCCACGCTCACCGGGCACCGCGCCGAAAGATAAGTGCACAGCAACAGGTTGTCCGCCACCCCGCGCGCCATCTGGGCCAACGTATTGGCCGTGGCCGGCGCAATAAGGTAATGATCGGCCCACTCGCCCAGCGAGATATGGGAGTTCCACGCTCCGTTGGTAGGATCGAAGTTATCCACCAGCACCGGATGCCGACACAAGGTAGCCAGCGTCAGCGGCGTCACGAAGTCCCTGGCGGCCTGCGACATAACCACGCGCACCTCGGCCCCCTCCCTGACCAGCAACCTAATAAGCATAGCCGCTTTATAAGCGGCTATGCTTCCGGTGACTCCCAGCAGAATGTGTTTCCCTTGCAATGACATGATTATCCTATCTAAAACAACCGTTCCTTTATTTTGCATTGTGCCGGAGGGTACTGTTCTCTTTGTGAACAAAGAGAACCAGAAAAACTTTTTGAGATGCTAACGCATCTCTTGGGCCTGCCGGGTACCCTATTTTGGCGCGGCGAGTGGGGCCAAGCCTTTCAGGCGGCCCCGCTTCGCCTGCCAAAGTTGAGGACTGCGAAGCCTAAGGAGTAGCGCAGCTATCTGGAAGTTTCTTTGGTTCTTTCTTTTCAAAGAAAGAACGGTTGCCTCCAACCGAAATGCAAATAAAGGAACTATTTTTCGGCAGCCTGTGCGTTCCGTTCGCGGAAGCCCACCTCGCCTTCGAGGTACTCCTCGATAGCGATCAGAGTCGGTTTCGGCAGCCGCTCATAGTGGCGCGAAATTTCGATCTGCTCCCGGTTCTCGAAAGTCTCTTCGAGGTTGTCCGAAGCGAACGAAAATTCGGACAGCTTGCCCGCCAGCTCCTGTTTCAACTCGCTGTTGATCTGGTTGGCCCGTTTGGCAATGACATTCACCGTTTCGTAGATGTTGCCCGTGGCCTCATCCAGGTCGCTCAGGGTCCGGGTGACCGTGTTGGTCGGGACGTTCTGGGTTTTGATTTCCATAATATGGTGTTGACTTATTTTATTTTACTTCCAGTATCTGTTCTTGGCCCTCACGCGAGATCCGGCTGTCGCCCTTGCGGATCCTCGAATCACTCTTCTTCAACTTCTTCGCCTCCGCCTTGATCTGCGCCTGCTGGGCCTTGAGCGCAGCCTCGTCCTGTTTCAGCTTGATCTTGGCCTGGTTGCGCTCCAGCTGGTCGCTGATCGTCCGGAGGTTAGCCTTCTGCTGCTTGATGCTCTCCTTAAGGCTTTCGGCGTCGATGCGGTTTTTCTCGATGTCCACCGCCGCCTGTTGGTTGTTATCCACGTAAGACTTCGCCTCGCGGAACATCTTGTCGAGATCCTTTAGGTAACTCTTGCTGTCCGGATAATCGCTTTTGAAGTTATAGTACGAATCGACCATCTTCATATAGCGGTCCAGTTTCCGGGCCGGGATGCTGTTCTTGGCGTAGTTGTACCACGACTTGCAGATCAGGTACATCATCGTCTCGCGGTAAGGCGTCTCCGGCATGTCCTTGAGCGAGTAGCGCAGGGCTGCCACCGAAGCCGGGTAACGTTGCAGCTTGAAATAGAGCGATGCGTTGATGAACTCCTTTTCGTACAGTTTGTTCTGCAACTCTTCGAGCATCCGCTGAATGTCCTGCGCCTTGATGCTCTGCGGGTGGCGGTTCAGGTATTCGTTGAAGGTGGTGATCGCCTTGTGGGTCTCGGTCTGGTCGCGTTCGGCCGGCCGCGAAAGGTGGTACCAGCACATCGGCAACAGGAACTCCGCCTCCTCGGAGAAAGGCCTGCGGCTGAACGCCTTGCGATACTGGTCGAACGCTTCCGCCGCCAGGTCGTACATCCCCTGGTTGTAATAGGCTTTAGCCGAGTAGAAAAGGATCGTGTCCGCCCGTTCGCTGCTGTAAAGGTCGTTATACACCGCCTCGAAATAGACCGTCGCGTTGCGGAACTTCTTATTGCGGTAGGAGTCCAGCGCCGCCTGGTAGATCTGTTCGGTATTCTTGCTTTTGAGCAGTTTGTTCATGCCTTTGCCGAAAGCCGCGCCGCAACCGGCGCCCGTCACCAGGAAAGCCAGCAGAAAGACAGTGATCCGTATGTATCTCATAGAAGGTAGTGGTCGTGTGCGTATATATCAATTTACAAAGGTAATAAACTTTTTTGAAAGCATAATTGATTCGTTTGCGGCCGGGAGACGGGCCGGAACGGAAAGGCCGCCGCAGGGGCAAAATACGATTTTATACTTATCCGGGAGACAGACAGCGGAACGGAAAAAAGCCTACCTTTGCCCCAAAATTTCCGTTAAATCATCAAAATTACCATACTGTGGATATTTTCGAACGAATCAAAAAGGATGCCGGTGGCCCAATCGGCCAGTACCAGAAACTGAGCCACGGCTACTACTCTTTCCCGAAACTCGAAGGCCCCATCGGCCCGCGGATGCTGTTCCGCGGCAAGATGATGTTGAACTGGAGCCTGAACAATTACCTCGGACTGGCTGCCCATCCGGAGGTGATGGAAGCCGATGCCGAAGCGGCGCGGGAGTTCGGGATGGCGGCTCCGATGGGCGCCCGCATGATGAGCGGCCAGACCAAATACCACGAGGAGCTGGAGCGCCGCCTGGCGGCTTTCGTCCACAAACCGGACGCTTTCCTGCTCAACTTCGGGTACCAGGGGATGGTGTCGATCATCGACTGCCTGGCCACGGCCCGCGACGTGATCGTCTACGACTCGGAAGCGCACGCCTGCATCATCGACGGCCTTCTGATCCACAAAGCCAAAGGCGGCAAGCGGTTCGTTTACCACCACAATGACATGGACAAGTGCCGCACGATGCTCGAACGGGCTACGAAGCTGGCCGAAAAGCAGGGCGGTGGCGTGCTGGTGATCACCGAAGGGGTGTTCGGGATGAAGGGCGACCTGGGCAAACTGGACGAGATCGTGGCGATGAAGAAGGATTTCAACTTCCGCATCCTGGTGGACGACGCCCACGGGCTGGGCACCATGGGTAAGACCGGGGCCGGGACGCCGGAGCATTTCGGAGTCGAAGACCAGATCGACGTACACTTCGGAACTTTCGCCAAATCGTTCGCCGGGATCGGCGCTTTCGTAGCTTCCGACCCGGACATCGTGAATTTCCTCCGTTACAATATGCGTTCGCAGCTCTACGCCAAGTCGCTGCCGATGCCGATGGTCAAGGGGGCCATGAAGCGGCTCGACCTGATCCAGGAGCATCCGGAGTACCGCGAAAAGCTCTGGACGATCGTGCGGGCGCTCCAGAAAGGCTTTACGGACGCCGGTTTCGACATCGGGGTGACCCAGTCGCCGGTGACGCCGGTCTACATGAAGGGAGGGGTCGAGGACGCCACCAACATCGTGGTGGACCTGCGCGAGAACCACAACCTGTTCTGCTCGGTGGTGGTCTATCCGGTCATCCCGAAGGGAGAAATTATCTTACGCATTATTCCGACGGCTGTGCATACGCTGGAAGACGTGGAATACACGGTCAATGCGTTCAAGGCCTGCCGCGGCAAGCTCGAAGCGGGCGAATACCACAAGCCGATCCAGAACATGGCCGACCCGATGTAAGCCGGCCTGTGTTCGACCGACACTCTTTTTTCAAAAGCTCTTTTCCTGTAATCCGGAAAAGAGCTTTTTTATTGATCGGTTATTTGGAATAATAACGGTCCAGAAGTTCCCGCGCGGCGGCGAAAGAGCTGATCTTATCCTCCAGCACCCGTTTCTCGTACTCCGGCAGGAGAGGTTCGATCAGCGGCGACTTGTAGAAGTTGTCACGGAGTTCCGAATCGATCGTCTCATACATCCAGTACTTCGCCTGCCGGCTCCGGTTCCTTTCAAAAAAACCGTTCGCCTTCGTAAATTTCAAGTAGTCCTCGATCCCGCCCCACAGCTCCGTCAATCCCGTCCCATCCGTCGACGAAGTAGTATATACCCTCGGTTTCCACTCCGACTCCGGCATCGGGAACAGCGACAACGCATTGAGGAACTGCCTTTTAGTTAATTCCGCCCGTTGGACATTGTCCCCGTCTGCCTTGTTGACCGCCACCATATCCGCCATCTCCATGATCCCGCGCTTGATCCCCTGCAACTCGTCCCCCGCACCCGATATCTGGATCAGCAGGAATAGGTCTACCATCGAATGTACAGCCGTTTCCGACTGGCCGACTCCGACCGTTTCGATAAAGACCACGTCGAACCCCGCCGCCTCGCATAGGATCACGCTCTCGCGCGTCTTGCGCGCCACGCCTCCCAGCGATCCCGCCGACGGCGAAGGCCGGATAAAGGCGTCCGGGTTGTGCACCAGCGTCTCCATCCGCGTCTTGTCCCCCAACACCGAACCCTTCGTCCGTTCCGAACTGGGGTCGATCGCCAGCACCGCCAGCTTGTGGCCCAATCCCGTCACCTTGGTGCCCACCGCTTCGATAAAAGTCGATTTCCCGGCACCTGGCACCCCCGTGATTCCAATCCGCACCGATCTGCCCGCATGCGGCAGGCATCGTTCGATAATCTGTTGAGCCAGCGCATGATGCTCCGGCAGCAGGCTCTCGGTCATGGTGATGGCCTGGCTCAGGATGGCAATATTCCCGGCCAGTATCCCCTCCACATAGTCGTCCACCGACAGCCGGTGCCGTTTGGGCCGTTTGTAGTACGGATTGACCGCCGGCGGCCGCTCGACACCCGCCGCTACCTCCAGCGCGCTGTCCGTAAAAGTCTCTTTATGATGTTCTTCGTAATGTTCCACTGTCTGTCCCCGGATTAGATATGCAGGTAAAGTTACAAAAAGGATCGGTTTTATCCCTACCCTCGAAGAGTAGTGTTCTTTTAAATCTCGCTCCTCCCGTTTTCCTCCTCGCCACTCGGCAGTGTTCAAACTGCACTCGTTAGCTGCGCCGACTTTGGTGCCGCTTTTTTCAACCGGGCAGCGTGCCGAAACCAAAGTCCGCTCTCGGACTTTGGAGAGGTAGCGCGAGGAACCGGCACAGTAGCCTGAATGCCATGGAGTTCGCCCCGGTGAACGAGGCGCAGGCAAGAAGCCCGCCAGGCAAAATGAAGTTAATAAGCGGCAGTCCTGTACAGGGGTAATGGTAAAACTAACGATTCAGATTAAACTTTCGGGCCGGAACGGAGTCCAAGTAATCGGGAAAAACAGACCCGAACGAGAGATATGACCCGAAAAAAGAAAAAGATCAGAACCGTTTTATTGATCGTCATCCCTATCGTGTTGGTGGGGATGTTCCTGCTGCAGCGTTACGTGATCGGGCGCAGCGAGCCCGCCGCCGAGCCGCCCGCGCAAAGCGCCGGAGGGACCGGTAAAGGGGGACAGGGCGGAGGGAACCGGATCATTCCGGTGACCGTGACCGTCGCCGAAGAACAGGAAGTGGCGGACGGAATCCGTGCCGTGGGATCCCTCGTGCCGAACGAAGAGGTGGATATCGCCAGCGAAGTGTCCGGCAAAGTGACCGAAATCCTCTTCAAAGAAGGGTCGCCGGTGACCAAAGGGCAGATACTGGTCAAGATCAACGACGACGACCTGCAGGCACAGCTCAAACGTTACCAGTTCCAGGAGAAGACCCTGAAAGAAAACGTGGAGCGCCAGCGCATCCTTTTTGCCAAAGAGGCGATCAGCCAGCAGGCTTACGACGAGATGGTCACCCAGTACAACATGCTTCTGGCCGACATCGAACTGCTGAACGTCAAGATCGACAAGACCCGCATCCGCGCTCCGTTCAGCGGCGTGACCGGATTCCGCTACATCAGCGACGGGAGCTATATTCAGCCCGGCACCCAGATCGCCCGGCTGGTGGATTACGGCACGCTCAAACTGGAGTTCTCCATACCCGAAAAGTATATCGGGCTGAAACTGATCGGCAAATCCGTGACCTTCACCACGCAGGCCAGCGACGAGGTACATAAGGCCGTGATCTACGCCATGGAGCCGAGGGTCGAAGACAAGACCCGCACCATCGTGCTCCGGGCGCGGTACAACAATGCCAAGGGCCTGCTCCGGCCGGGGATGTCCACCCAGCAGATCACTATTCCGACCTCGCAGGCTACTCGTGTGCTGATGGTGCCGACCGAGGCTATCGTACCGTCGTTGGACGGCAAAAGCGTGTGGCTGGCCAAAGGCGGAACGGCCGAACTGGTGCCGGTCGAGACCGGCAGCCGCACCGAAACCGAGGTCGAGGTGCTGAGCGGCCTCGCGCCCGGCGATTCGGTGATCGTCACCGGCCTGATGCAGCTGCGAGATGGGGCCAGAATACAGGTAACTAATTAATCGGGAGGGCCTGAAAGATGAGTCTCTCCACCACCAGCATCAACCGCCCCGTGCTTGCCACGGTGCTGAACCTGTTGCTTATCATTATCGGCGGCATCGGGCTGACCTTCCTCGGCATCCGCGACTACCCGTCGGTCGACAATCCCATAATTACCGTCCGCACCTCGTTTCCGGGTGCCAACTCCGACGTGATCGAGACCCAGATCACCGAGCCGATCGAGGCGGCGGTGAACGGGATCCCGGGCATCCGTTCCATTTCGTCCACCAGCCGCGACGGGTCGAGCTTTATCCGGGTCGAGTTCAACCTCGACGTAGATCTCGAAACGGCGGCCAACGACGTGCGGAACAAAGTTTCGGAAGCGCAGCGCAAACTGCCCCAGGATGTCGATCCGCCGGTGGTCACCAAAGCCGACGCCGACGCCAACCCGATCTATGCAGTGACCGTGCAGAGCGAAACGATGTCGTTGATCGAGCTGAGCCAGTATGCCGACATCAATATCAAGGAGCGTTTGCAGACCATTCCGGGGGTCAGCATGGTCGATACGTGGGGCCTGAAGCGCTATTCGGTGCGGATGAAGATGAACCCGGATCTGCTGGCCGCCTACGGCCTGACGCCGTTGGACGTGCGCAACGCGGTGACGACCCAGAACATCGAGCTGCCGTCGGGGCGCATCGAGGGGGACAACACGGAACTGACCGTACGAACGCTGGGGCGGCTCAGGACGATCGACGATTTCAACGAGCTGATCGTCTCGCGCGACGGCGAGCGTATCGTGCGGTTCAAAGAGATCGGCGAGGCGGTGATCGACGCGGAGGACACCCGGTCGATGCTGCGGCGCAACGGGGTGCCGATGGTGGCCTGCGTGCTTATCCCGCAGCCGGGGGCCAACTACATCGACATCGTTGACCGGGCTTACGAGACGGTGGAACAGCTCAAAAAAGAGCTTCCGAAAGAGATTACGCTGGGTGATGCGCTGGACAGCACCACCTTTATCCGGGACTCGATCAACGAGGTGAAGGAGTCCATCGTGATCGCCTTCGCGCTGGTGGTGCTCATCATCTTCCTGTTCCTGCGTAATTGGCGCACGACGCTGATCCCGGTGCTGGCGATCCCGATCTCGCTGGTGGCCTCATTCTTTATCATGTACCTGGCGGGCTTCACCATCAATATCCTGACCCTGTTGGCGATCGTGCTGGCCATCGGGCTGGTGGTGGACGACGCCATCGTGGTGATGGAGAACATCTACACCAAGGTCGAGGCGGGCATGGATCCCAAACAGGCGGGGATCGTGGGGGCCAACGAGATATTCTTCGCTGTCATCGCGACGACTATCGCGCTGGTGGCGGTCTTCTTCCCGATCGTCTTCTTGCAGGGGATCACCGGGCGGCTGTTCCGTGAATTTGCGGTGGTGATCGCCGGGGCGGTGGTGATCTCGTCGTTCGTGGCGCTGACCTTCACGCCGATGATCTCCACCAAACTGCTGACCCGCAATGCCACCGACAACCGGTTCTACCGTTGGAGCGAACCCTTTTTCCGGGGGCTGAACAACTGGTACGGGCGGGGGTTGGACGTATTCCTGCGCTACCGCTGGGCGGCGATCCTGATCCTGGTCGCGTCGGGGGTGGCGATCTCGTTTCTGTGGCCGGCCATACCGTCGGAAATGGCACCGCTCGAAGACCGCTCGCTGATCCGCATCAACTCGACCGCGCCCGAGGGTACGTCGTTCGACTATATGGCCCGCTATTCGGACGAGGTGTCGAAACTGATCGACAGCCTCGTGCCGGAGCAGAAGGGGACGATGGAGATGGTGGGGCGCGGGGGCACCAACGGGGCGTCGTTCAACATCATGCTGGTGGATGCCGACCAGCGCGGCCGTACGCAGCAGGAGATCGCCGACGCGCTGAACGGCGAAGTGGCGAAGATGACCGGTGCGCGGAGTTATGTGACCCAGCAGCAGACCTTCGGCGGCGGCCGGGGCGGCCTGCCGGTGCAGTATGTGATCCAGGCGCCGACGCTGGAAGATCTGAAAGAGGTGCTGCCCACCTTTATGAACGAGGTGGCGCAAAGTCCTCTCTTTTCGGCTTCGGACCTGAACCTGAAATTCACCAAGCCGGAGGTGACGGTTGACATCAACCGCGACAAGGCCTCGATGCTGGGGGTTTCGGTGCAGAATATCGCGCAGACTTTGCAGCTGGCGATGAGCGAACAGCGCATCGGGTACTACATCATGGGCGGCAAGCAGTACCAGATCATGAGCCAGTTCGACCGCGGTTCGCGCAGCAAGCCGACCGACCTGGCGAGCATCTATGTCCGCAACGACAAGGGGGATTTGATCCAGTTGGATAACCTGGTTTCGCTGTCGGAAAGCTCGATGCCGCCGCAGTTGTACCGTTACGACCGCTTCGTGGCGGCTACGGTATCGGCCGGACTGGCGAAAGGCTATACCGTGGGACAGGGGATCGCCGAGATGGACAGGATCAAGGAGAATGTGCTGGACACGCGGTTCAAAACGACGCTCTCGGGGACTTCGAAGGACTTTGTGGAGAGTACGTCGAGCCTCCTGTTCGCTTTCGCGCTGGCGCTGGTGCTGATCTATCTGGTGCTGGCGGCCCAGTTCGAGAGCTTCGTAGACCCGCTGGTGATCATGCTGACGGTGCCGCTGGCGCTGATCGGGTCGCTGCTGGTGCTGTGGGGATTCTCCCAGACGATGAACATCTTTTCGCAGATCGGCATTATCATGCTGATCGGGCTGGTGTCGAAAAACGGTATCCTGATCGTGGAGTTCGCCAACCAGCGCAAGCGGGACGGGCTGACGAAGATGGAGGCGATCCGCGAGGCGGCGGTGTCCCGCTTCCGTCCGATCCTGATGACCTCGCTCTCCACTATCCTCGGAACGCTGCCGATGGCCCTGGCGACGGGCGCGGGGGCCGAAAGCCGTGTGTCGATGGGGATCGCGGTGGTGGGCGGGCTGGTCTGCTCGACGCTGCTGACGCTGTTCGTCATCCCGGCGATCTACTCTTACCTCTCCTCTAAAGAAGCGAAAAAATGAGAAATGGAATAACTCTAAGGCATTGGGTCGCAGCCTGCGGGGAACGCATTCGCGGCGCGCATGCGCGCGTTGCGGGCCTCCGCGGTGGGAGGCTGCGGCCCGCCATGGGAAGATCTCTCCTGATCGGAGGGTTGCTTTTAGTCGTGCCGGGGGGACATGCCCAGCAACGGCTGACGCTGGACGATTGCATAGATCGGGCGGTGCAGTCCAATTTCGCGATACAGATTGCCGGAATGCAGACCCAGCAGGCGGCCAATAACGTGACCGTAGCCCCTTTCGTACCGACGCTGGCCGGAACCGCCCGGCAGGATCAAACGACACAAAACAAGACCGTGGACGGCAGGCCGGTCAATACGCTGGGAGCGGGGTTGTCGCTGTCGTGGCGGCTATTCGACGGGCTGGGGATGTTCGCCGAGCATAACCGGCAGCGGGAGCAGCTGACGGTAAGCCAGCTACAGATGCGGGACGACCTGGAGGTGCTGGTGAGCGACGTGATGAAGCAGTATTACCTGTTGATCTCGTTGCGCAACCAGGCGGATCTGGCGCGGGAGCTGATGGAGCTTTCGCAGTTGCGCTACAAAGAGGCGATGGACAAAGCCGAGATCGGATCGGCGTCGAAGCTGGAGATGCGGCTGGCGAAGATCGACCTGAATGCGGACAGCTCAAACCTCATCAAGCAGGAGGAGGCGCTCCGGGTGGCCTATATCCGGATGAACCGGATGATGAACGGCCCGCTGTCCGACGACGGGTATGTGCACGATACGATCGTTATGCGCCAGCTGTTGGAAAAAGAGGATTTGTTGAGGTGGGCCGGTGAGAACAATGTGTCGGTGCTGATGGCGCGGGCCGGCGTGCGGCTGTCGGACCTGGACTACAAACTGGCACGGGCGGCGAGGTATCCGACGCTGGATTTTGCGGCGGGCTATAATGTCAATGCGACCGACCAGCCCAATTTCAGCGGCACGTTCCGTAACAGCAACGGCGTGAACTGGGGCTTCAATGTGGGGATCAACCTTTTCAACGGGCTGGAGACGAGCCGCAAGCTGAAAAATGCGCGTCTGGACAAAACCATCAGCCAGACGTCGCTCTCGGACACGGAGCTGGCCGTGCGCAGCGAGCTGGAACAGCTCTATATCAATTACCTGAACAATCTGCAACTGATTGATTTCGAGCGGGAGAACGCCGACGTAGCGAAGATGAACCTCGAGGCGGCGATGCTGCGCTACCGGGTGGGCGACCTCTCTGGGATCGACTTCCGCAATATCCAGCAGCAGTATCTGGAGGCGGTGGATCGCAAAATCAATGTGATCTACCAGGCGAAAGTGTCGGAAGTGGCGCTCCTGACTCTGGCCGGGCAACTTTAACCCTCGTTTTGCTTATTCATCATGTGGTCGGGTACTGTTCTTTCTTGAATGAACGGTTTCTTGGGCTTCCTTGCTGTAATTATCCAATTGTTAATAAGGCCGGAGCCAGCGGCAGCAAAACGAGCATAGTGAGTTAACTGCGCTACGCTTGCCGCCGGATAACCCCATCGACCTTGTTAAATAACACTCTCGCCCAAGAAAACGTATATAAATAAAAAGAGGGTTATCTTTGCAGACATGGAGAATTTCATCACCCTTTCGGCCCTTCAGGGGCATTTGCGCGCCGTGATCGAGCAGTATGCCGGCGGCGCGCAATGGGTGGTCGCCGAGATCAGCGAATGCAAAGTCAACTATGCCGGGCACTGTTACCTCGAACTCGTCGAGCGCCCCGATAACGGCAAGGCTCCCGTGGCTCAGGCGCGCGCCGTGATCTGGGCCAGCTCCTATAAAATGATCTCCGGCTACTTCCGGTTCCAGACCGGCTCCGACATTTCCGCCGGGATGAAAGTGCTTGTCAAATGCACCGTTTCATATCATCCGGTTTACGGACTCAGCCTCGTTATCAGCGATATAGATCCGGCCTACACCCTGGGGGAGACCGAGCGGCTGCGGCGGCAGACCATCGCCCAGTTGCAGGAGGAAGGGGTGTTCGAAATGAACAAGGACTTCGAACTGCCGGAAGTTTTGCAGCGGATCGCCGTGATCTCGTCGCCCAAGGCGGCCGGGTACCGGGACTTCATGCAGGAACTGAACGCATCGCCCTACCGGTTCGACGTTAAGTTATTCGCCTCCGTGATGCAGGGGGACGCGGCCGAAGGGTCGATCGTCGATGCGCTGGACGCCGTGGCGGAGACGGGGGACGAATTCGATGCCGTGGTTATTATCCGCGGCGGCGGCTCGACGAGCGACCTGGGCTGTTTCGACAATTACAGGCTTTGCGCCTATATCGCCCAGTTCCCGCTGCCGGTTGTGACCGGGATCGGGCACGATAAGGATGTCAGCGTGGCGGATATGGTGGCCCATACTTCGCTCAAGACGCCGACGGCGGTGGCGGCATTTCTGGTGGGGCGCGCGGCGGAGATGCACGCGCGGATCGAAGATTTATACGAAGAGACGACCGGCCTGGCGCAGCAGATGCTGATGATGGAGGCGAACCGGCTGGAAAACGCCGGCCTGTTGCTGGCCTCGCGGACTACGGGCTTGTTGCACGGCGGGCTGGCCCGGCTGGATAAGCTGAAAGAGGGGCTGCGATTCGCCGCCGGCGAACGGCTGGCGGGCGAACGGCGGCGGTGTTCGTCGTTCGGGACGTTTCTGTCCCAATACTCGACGCAGCGTCTGGCAGCGGGACAGGCGTGGGCCGGTTATGCCGGGCACCGGCTCCGCGCGGCTTCGGAAGGAATGCTTTCGCGCCGGAAAGCGCAACTGGAATTGCTGGAGGTATCGGTGGAGGGGATGAGCCCGAAGCGCATTCTGTCGCGCGGCTATGCTTTGGTGCGGGGAGTCCGGAGCGCGGCGGCGGCGAGGGTGGGCCAGCGTGTGGAGATCGAGCTGCACGACGGGGCGCTCGAAGCGGATATTATTTCGAAATCAATACCTAAGAACAATGGCTAAAACGAATACGGCGGAAAAGATCACCTATGCGGAGGCGGTGGCCGAGATCGAGGATATCCTGTCGAAGATGAACGACAACGAACTGGACATCGACCAGCTGGGGGCCTATGTGGAACGTGCGACCACCCTCATCACGCTCTGCAAGGAGAAGTTGCTCAAAGCCCAAAAGCAGGTCGAGAAAGCGATGCAGCCCGAAGACTAACCCGAAAACAATAAACCAACCTCAATGAAAAGAACCCTTTACGGTGCGGCGCTCCTTGTGGGAGCGGCCGCCATGCTGTGGCCCTCCCCGGCCGCCGCGAAGCAGAAAAAAGAGAAAGCCCCGAAATGGAAACTGGTCTGGAAAGACGACTTTAAGAAGGACGGGTTCCTCGACCCGGCCAAATGGTCGAAAATCCCGCGCGGGGGCTCGGACTGGAATAACTATATGTCGTCGCGCGACGACCTGTACGAGGTGAAGGACGGGAACCTGATCCTGCGGGGGATCGTAAACGACCGGCCCGACCGGGATACGGCCCGGTACATTACCGGGGGGGTATGGACCAAGGACAAGTTCTCCGTGATGGAGGGCACGAGATCCGGGCCAAACTGGGCGAGGCGCGGGGATCGTGGCCCGCTTTCTGGATGCTTTCGCAGGACAATAAATACGGGCGTTACCCGAAGAACGGCGAGATCGACATCATGGAACACCTGAATTACGACAGCGTGGTCTACCAGACGATCCACTCCTACTATACGCTGAACCTGAAACAGGACACCCCGCAGCGCTATACGACGGTGTCGATCGACCGGGAGGGTTACAACACTTACGGGGTGGAGTTCTACCCGGACAAGATCGTTTTCACGGTCAATGGGCAGGCTACGCTGACCTACCCGAAGATCGAGACGGATCTCGAAGGGCAGTTCCCGTTCGACCAGGCCTATTACCTGTTGATGGATATGCAGCTGGGCGGCAGTTGGGTCGGAGGTGTCGACCCGGCGACGCTGCCGGTGCAGATGGAGATCGACTGGGTCAAGGTCTGGAAACGAAAATAGCCTCCGTTTTCGAGTTACCCACCCATTTGCAAAAAGAACGCAGCGTCCTCCTTGCGGAGGACGCTGCGTTCTTTTTATTAGGTATCGCTTTTTAGCTGGCTTTATGCCGCAGGAACCTGTCGCGGAGCCATCTCCGTACCGGCTCGTCGTAGAGTTTCAGCGATGCGTAGGCCAGCAGGACGCATCCGACGCCCACGGCGATCATCAGCGGCCAGCCCTCCCGCCACGTCATATCGTGCTCGGTCGCATAGGCCATATAGAGGTAGACGAACGGGTAATGGATGATATAGAGCGGGAAAGATATGTTTCCCAGGAATCTGCATATCGCGACCGAGTATCTCCCTTTGATCGGGCTTCCGGCCCCTGCGAGTACGATAAGCGGGAAAACGAGAATGATGGAGACCGACTGGAAAAGGCCGTTCATCCAGATGTGTTCATCGCCGCCGATGCGGGGGAAGAACAGGACGGCGGCCAACACCAGCGAGCAGATCCAGAAACCGGCCCGCAGCCGGATCATCTTGCCCAGCCGGAACAGCAGCAAACCGCAGAAGAATGGATACATCACGCGGATCATCCCGATCAGGAACTGTTCCCCGGTCAGCATATGGCCGCCGAGTACGCTGCCGGCGCCTCCCCAGATCGTGAGGTGGACAATGGCCAACCCGGAGAGCGCCACCAGGATCGTCAGCAGCAGTTTCGAGAACCGCCGGATCACTACCGCATAGAGGATATTGGCGATGTATTCGTAAAAGAGCGACCACGCCGGCCCGTTCAATGGGAACATCTCGCCCCATACCCGCACATCCGCCGCAGGCGGGATCGGCAGCAGCAGGCACCCCATCAGCATCACCAACAGCAGTTTCCACACGGGAGTCTGTGCGACCAGCGGGAACTGTTCCCCGGCGCCGAAGTAAAAGCAGAGGGCGCCGATCACAGCTCCCAGTACCACCATCGGTTGCAGGCGGATCAGACGCCGTTTGAAGAAGTCTTTCAGGGTCATTTTCCCCCACCGGTCATCGTAGGCGTAGCCGATCACGAAGCCGGAGAGGACGAAGAAAAAATCGACGGCCAGGTAGCCGTGGTTGATGAAGGGTACCACGTAGAAATCGCCGGTGGCGTGTATTTCCAGCAGGTGGAATGCTACGACGATAAGGGCGGCCACTCCGCGCAGCCCGTCCAGTATCTCGTAATGCGGTTTTTGGGGGAATAGTAGAGGTTTCGTCTGCATAGGGTCTGTTTGGGTTTTAAGGCGCAATTTACGAAAATAAATTATCCCTCCGACAGCCCTGTCCGCCGGTTTCGGCGGACAGGGCGCACCGTACAAAAAGAAGAGCGGGAATCTGCAAAGCCATTTGCACATTCCCGCTCGTGTGGACGGATTTCCCGATTATGCTTCCGGTGCGATAGCTTCCGCCGGGCACACGTCTGCGCAGGTGCCGCATTCGGTGCAGGTCGCCGGGTCGATAACGTAAACGTCACCGGCCGAAATAGCGCCTACCGGGCATTCGTCGATGCAGGTGCCGCAGGCAACGCATTTGTCGGGATCGATTTTGTAAGCCATGAGTTTTTGAATTGGTTGGTTTTGTTCATGCAAATGTAAAACTATTCCCCCGAATAGTCAAATTTATTCCTGCCAGCCGCGATAGCCGGACGGGGTGAGTCCCAATTGCGACAAAATGCGCTGTACGACGGTGTCCGCGGCCTCTTCCAGGGTCTGGGGGCGGGTGTAGAACGATGGCATGGCGGGAAGTATGATCCCGCCCGCTTCGCGCACGGCAGCGAGGTTTCGCAGGTGGATCAGCGACAGCGGCGTTTCGCGCGGGCAGAGGATCAGTGTACGAGGATGAAACGGCGAGTTCTCTTTGAGCATCACGTCCGCGGCCCGCGAGATCAGGTCGTCGGAGATGCCGCCGGCGATCCGCCCGGCCATGCCCATGCTGCACGGAACGATGACGAGTGCGTCGAACCCTGCCGATCCCGATGCCGGGGGGGTGAAAAAGTCGTCGTTCCGGTATTCGGCAATAAGTCCGGTCCGGGTCAGCGTTGCCAGCCACGGCAGGAATTCCGGGCGCTCGAACTGCGCCACGTCGCGCCCGTTTTTCGTAAGGATAACGGCAAGGGTCTCCACGTCACCTGTTTCCCGCAGGGGAAGCAGATGGCGCAACAGCCGTTCGGCGTATAGGGTGCCGCTGGCACCGGTAATCCCTATCGCAATCTTCATAATCTTAATTTAATTGTTCGTTTTTATATCTACCCCATGGAGGGTACTGTTCTTTTTGTGAACAAAAAGAACCAAAAAAACTTCCGAGCGCATCCCGCTGGGATGCTTTGGCTGTAACTACCCTCTCTTTTGGGCTGTGAGCAATGGGCCGCAAAAGGCTTGTATAACGTTAAGCG
>CANQXP010000031.1 GCA_947627885.1 uncultured Rikenella sp. | reverse complement strand
GATGAAAGGCGGCCTCACCTGCGTTTCCGCTGCGGTAGGTCATTTGGGCCAGGCCGAACCGGTAAAGGGCGTTCTCCGGATACCGGTCCACCAATCCGG
Source organism: uncultured Rikenella sp. (assembly GCA_947627885.1). GTDB lineage: Bacteria > Bacteroidota > Bacteroidia > Bacteroidales > Rikenellaceae > Rikenella. The sequence continues at coordinate 24,599 of CANQXP010000031.1, read as the reverse complement.
TGAGCATCTTCCGGGCGGAATCGCGGTCTCCCGACCGTTCTGTCATCATACCGAGGCGATACTGCAACTGTATGTCGCGGGGATTCAAACGAATGGCTTTCTTCAGCGCCGACATGGCCGACCGAAGGCAGGCCGTGTCGGCCGTCTGCCGGAAGCGCAGCCAATCCAGTGTGCTCCGGCTCAGCAATCCGGGAACACTCCCCGGATCCGGCTTGGTGTACCTGGCGGCCTGGGCCAGGTCATTCCGGCTCGCGGACGTATAGAACATTCTCTGCTCCCGGTTTCGGATGTGAAGCCATACCGCGGGTACGAGAACCAGGAGCAGTACGGATCCAATGACCCGTTTCAACCGGCGCACAGACGCCCGGCCGACGGGAAGAACCGTGTCCGCTCCGGAAGGGTAGCCGTTCTGGTATATGGCCAAAAACATAAACACGATCAACTGGTAACCCGGGGATTCGAAAAATACGGGATAGCTGATCTCCCGGCAGGCCGCCGCCGCCAGAGTCGTAAAAATCACCAGGGTACGCCAGTCCCGTTCCTTGTCCCGAACCGCCATCCGGACCAGCAGGACGCCCGGGAGCAGCCAAAGCAGTGTTCCCGGGATGCCTTTCTCGACAAGGAGCTGCCAAAGAACGCTGGACGAAAAACTGGTATAGGCAAGGTGGTCGTTTTCGTACATCCGGCCGTTTACGGCCAGGGAGTAATTTCCGCTCCCGGCACCGAACACGGGATTTTCCGCCAACACTTCCAGCGCGGCATGCCCGGCATCTATACGGCCGGCCGTGCTTCGCTGTTGGGAGACTGTTGCGTTCATCCGGAAGGTGCGCTGCACTTCGGCCCGATAGGGCCAAGCCATCCCGGCCAGCACGATCGCCGGAATGACGGTCAGGAGCGCTTTTTTCCATAGCCTGAGTCGCGAAACAAGCATCGCGATCCCCAGTGCCGACAGCAACAGCAGGCACGAGGCATATACGCCCCGGGAAAAAGAGACGATCGCTCCGAACCAAACCGGCAGGGACGCCACCAGGAAAAAGGCGACCATGCCGGCGGATTTTCTGTAATAATATATGGAAAGGCCGAGCAGCCCCAGGAAAATGATCTGGAACGAACCCCATACGTTGGGAATATTGCCCAACGGACGGTACAGGAACCGTAAATGATACAGGTCTTCGAAACCGGCCGGCCGCACGGAATCCGAGAATTGCAGGAACGATACTACCGCTGTCGAAGACAATAGGAGGATAAGTACGCTGCTTCCGGCCAGCAGCGCTTTTATCCGCCGTTCGGATTGGAAAGCCACGCGCAGAACGGCGTAGAAAAGTACGGACTGGGTCAGGATCTTGAAATAGGGAAAGCTCCCCAGGGGATTGAGCCCCGCTGCCAGCGACACGGCGTCATACGCCCAAAGCGATAATATGCAGATGTCCGGCAGCATGACCCGGAACGGCCGGGGCCAGCGGTAGAGGAGCAAGATCGCCGCCGAAGCGGTCCCCGTGATAAAAAAAGGGTCGGAAACCCGGCATACGGCCGTCAGCAGGATAAAGAGGGCCGCGGCGACAAGCATATATCCCGATCTGGGTGTCTCAGTTTCCATACCTTCTGCCTTGCTGCTTTTTTCTCCGGCTCACCGGGTAGTGACATCGGCATTTACGGAGCCGGACCGGCTGCGGCTGCGAATGTATTTTTTGATCGACGGAACCAGCATCCGGTAGATCGCGTATATCGTAAAGCCGAGAAACAAAAGCTGCGTCAGGATACCCTGAAGCAGGGGAAAGGGCGGCATCTTTCCGGCCGCGAAATCCAGTACCGCGGCGGACGCCTGAGAGGGGAAAGCCTGGAAAAACCGGTACAGGAAAACCGGCATGATGTAGAAAAAATAATATCCGAAAAACACGTTCACGACCGACGAATAGACGGCCATAAACATTTTTTCGGTCTTTTTCATCGTCAGCAGGAATGGCTTCCGGAGCACGGCCTTACCCCGTAACCGCTTGAACCAATAGGAAAAGAGCTCGTTGGTCCGTTGCCGCAGATTGGGAACGCCCAGCAGGTCGGACATGATCCAGTAGCCGTCGAACTTGAAGAACGGATTCAGGGTGATCAGGAAATTGAGGTTCACGGTATAGATGAAAAATTTCAATACGACGCTGTACGTATTCAAATAAATCACTAATAACGGAATCAGGAATATCAGCTGGAAATAGGTTCCGGCCATATTCACGACCACCCGCTGCTTACGCGGCAATCTCCAGACACCGGACACATCGGTGTAAAAGACGGGAAAGTTCATGTACAGGCCGAAGCCGATGCCGCCATGGCCGACTCCGTAATATTTACAGGCCGCCGCATGGCCCAGTTCATGGAAACCGGATGACGAGATATAGAGCAGGATGACGCCCAGAATCACGTATAAATCGAGCTGACCGATCCGGAATGAATGGCTGGCGCCGGCGAAAAATAGGGCCTCCAGGGCGATGATAATCGCGAGCAGGATGCAGGCGACCGCCGGCTTGAAAAGGTATTTGAGTACCCCGGACAGTACGCCGATTTTCTGTGCCGGGATCAGTTCGGCCTTGAAGATCAAAGGCCGACGGGGCTTGCTGTGTTCGGATTTCAGGATGGGAGCGATGCACTTGCCGACCACGCCCATCACCTCTGCTTCCGAGTAGGGTTTACCCCGCTTTTCGGAAAAACGGGCGGTTACCTCTTCCACGGACGAACACTCTTTGAGCAGGGTGATAAATTCGGCAACGGCGGCGCTTACTTCGAAGTATTTCTCTTTGTAACCGACAAGGAATTTAGGCTCCCGAGATGATGTCTCGAGAGCGTGAACTTCAAACTGCCGTACGTTGTCAAAATCTATCATAATCCTTGTGCCTTGCAACATCACGCTATAAACGGCCGGGCTTTTCCGGGCCCGGCCGTTCATTCGCATATTACGGTCAATCCCGACCGGAAATTCCATAAACCGCCGCCGGGCGGAACACGGGGAATGTCAGACGTTAAGGTTTGACAATGATATCAAACTCGTTGCACTGGCCGATGCATTTATCGACACACAGGTTTTTGCAATCATGCAATGCTCCGCAGTCGAATTCGCAGGCTGCCTCGGCGCCGCCCAACAGGTTTGCAAGCATCAGCGGATCGGTCTCCAGACGCTGTTCCAGTTCCAGGACCCCGAACTCGGTATAAAGCTCGTCATTGAGTGAAACAAGCTCGTCCGCGGCAATATTCACGGTTAATTCGTTTACCTTTTTCATAATTCTGAAGGTTTATTAAATTTCGATTTCAAAGTCGAAATCGGGACAGTCGCCATGACAGCTGCAAAGCGGGCAGCGGTGATCGGGACAGTTGAATTTACATGCCGCTGCTTCGGCGCCGCTCAAAAAGCCGATGAGCATCAGCGGGTCGGTTTCCAGGCGCTGTTCCAGCTCCTGCAGCATAAACTCGGTGTACAACTCACCGTTCAGCTGTGTGAGCCTTTGATCTGAGCCGTTCTTCATCGCAGTATGCGAAGATTAGAATTTTTTGAGATCGATGTCGATATCCAACTCGTTACACTGGCCGGTGCATTTATCGACGCACAGGTTTTTACATCCGTCCAGCTCGGGACAGCTGAATTTACATGCCGCCGCTTCGGCGCCGCTCAGCAGGCTGGTGAACAGCAGGGGATCGGTTTCAAGACGTTGTTCCAATTCCTGGATGCCGAATTCGGTGTAAAGCTCGTCATTCAGCGAAACAAGCCCGTCGGCCCGTTCAGCCATTTTTTCCGCTCGTTTTTTCATAGATTTTGGGTATTAAAAGGTTATCGGTACCGTGGCCGTCCCTGCTCAATACGACATTGCCCCCTCGGTATGGTAAGTCGGTCCGGCTGACGCTAAAGCACGTCGATGTTCAAATCTATACACTCCCCGAAGCACAGGCCGACACACAGGTCGCAGTCTCTCAGGCTCGGGCACTCGAAACAATCCGCCCCCTGTACCGCAAGGCCGGCGAACATCATGGGATCGGTCTCCAGACGCTCTTCCAACTCTTGTACGCTGAACTCGGTGTATAGTTCGTCGTTCAGCGGAACGAGTGCCGTGACTGCCGTATCTTTCGTTTTCATAGTACTGGATTTTAACAATTAAACTATCCCGGTTTTATGTCGCATCAAAAAAGTCCGTACACTCGCTGCAACCGTTGTGGTCGCAGATTATCAACGGTTTGCATTTCTCCAGATCCGGACATTCAAAGCCGCTGCGCGCATCGAGCAGCGCACTGAAGATCAGCGGGTCAGTCTCCAGGCGTTGTTCCAGCTCCTGGACGGAAAATTCGGTCAGCAGATTATCGTTCAGCGAAACCAGTTCATCTCTTTTCATGCCGTTTCGGGTCTAAATGTTACAACAATGTCAGTTCAAGGCAAACGCCCGGACAGTAAGGTTCGCATATCTGGAGGTCGCAAGGCTCGTCTCCGCTAAAAGGACTGCAAAATTTACAGTCTCCGTCAAAAGAGGACAAACCGGCACTCAGGAGCAGCGGGTCGGTCTCCAGGCGTTGTTCCAGCTCCTGGACTGTATACGCCGAATAAAGCCCGTCATTGAGCGAAAGCAACTCCGGCCGGGTCTTTTCCTGTTTCATAATCAACTTATTTATTGTTTTACGGATGGTTTGTCCGGGGTGTCGATTTTATCTTTATTCGCCAAATAGGACGCGTAAGCCCGGTTGGCCGAAATGGCGAACACTTCCGGGAATTGGCTGCAATTGGCTTCGAGCACGCCGTTCGGATGCCGGAGCAGCTTGGCGGTACAGCCGCCGCAGCATATAAACGCGTATTTGCACTTGCTGCACTGCGGCGTGTTCCCGATATTCCGGTTGCGCCAGATATCCATTTGGTCGAGCCACTCTATTTTCTCGTTGCCGAGGCTCCCCAGCATATACTCTTTTTTGCCGATCGTTTCCCAGCAGCCGTATATGTCGCCGTACGGGTCGAAAATATAGGCGCCGGCCTGCACCCCGCAGTACACCGAGTTGAAGCTGATCGAGGTCTTTTTGCCGATCGCCGAATAGAGCTTATTGAAAATGCCGTTGTCCTGGCAGGTTATGCCCAGGCCCGACTCCTTATGCTTCTCATTGAACTCTTTCGGGGTAAAGAAATTCATGTTCCGCTTCGGGGTCGCCGATTTGGCCTCACTCCCCCCGGTCAGTTCTTCGTCGTCGCCGAACAGGCGGGCCGAGTGGAACGAGAAATTCTTGTATTCGGTATATCCCAGGGTGGTAAACAGTTCTTTGAGCTCGGCCAGGCTCCCGAAATTATTGGCGTCGGTATTGATCCGGATGGATATGTTCACTCCGTTGGCGAGCGCCTTGCCGATGTTCTCCATGATCTTGTCGAACGATGCGCCCGTTTTGTAATGGATCCGCCGGCGGTCGTGCCATTCTTTCCGTCCGTCGACCGTGATTTGCAATTGCTTGATCGTTTCGGGATTCAGCAGATCCAGGTAAGATTCCAGGTCATATCCGTTCGTAATGGCGCCGAATGTATATCCGCGCTCCTTGCCCTGCGATACGATGTATTCGACGATCTCCCGGTTTTCAGCCAGCAGCGGCTCCCCGCCGTAAAGGGTGATTGTCCGGCCGCGGAATTCGCGCACGGGCTCGATCTCTTCCATGGCGGCGTAAGCCCGGTCCACCATCTCTTTGGTGAAAACCTGCTTGGTCCAATGGCGGCCGTCCTTCGATATGCCGCTTTCGTAACAATACGGGCAGCGGAAATTGCAGTTGTAAGTCACCACGAACATAAAGCCTTTGAACAGCTTGCTTCTTTTGTGGAAAGCTTCGGCCATCCGGCGCACGAAGTTATATTCCTCGTCTTCGCTTTTATCGGTAATGTAGCCGCGGCCGGACAAACTCTGGAACGTCTTCTCCGAAAACGGGGCCTGCGCCGGATCCAGTATCGCCCCGGACCGGAGGTAATCCGCGATATCTTTGCTTGCGACATCGATGGCGCCCGTGTATCCGTGGGTCAGTAGATATTTGCCGTCACTGTCGGTGAGTTCAGTGAAAATCGTATAAGATGACAGCCGGTGGTTTGCCATAGTCCAGAAATTGATCTTTAACGAATGAAGTGTAATATATACAATGCAAATATACCCAACTTGTGACAAATAACAAATTATATTCAGTGTTTTTATATGTGTATACCTTAACGGCTGTTAAAAAAGGCAATAGTTGTTCTTTGTGTGGGTGGTTTTGTGTGATGACTTGTTGCAGGCAGTGAACGGCTTCCCGGCACGGGGCTTCGATTCGGCTGATAAAAAGGGTAAACACATAGAATTTGTGTACGGGTAAAGAAAAAGGGTTACGACATTCGTCGTAACCCTTTGTAAATCAAGTAGCGAGAGAGAGACTTGAACTCTCGACCTCATGATTATGAATCATGCGCTCTAACCAGCTGAGCTACCTCGCCATGGTGTGTATCTCCTTTTGAAGACGGTGCAAAGGTAAATGTTTCGTTCCGAATTTCCAAAGGTCAAAAATCATTTTTGCCGATTTTCCGCACTTCGGCACCGGGAAGTTTTTTAGTATGCCATGCGCCAGATCAGGTACCAGGCCGAGCGGGCGATGTCCAACAGCTTGGGATAGTTGATCTTATCGGCCGTGTCGGTGGGTTTGTTGTAGTCCGGATGCCCGTCGGTGTGGTACCAGACGATCGGTATGCCCAACCGGGCGAAAGAGGCGTTGTCGCTGCCGCCGATAGTCCGGTCCGATGGGCGGTAGTCGGCTTCCAGGTTTTGCAGCCTGCCTGCGGCGACGGATTCGTCGTACCATTGCCGGAGCAGAGGCTTCGATCCTGTATAAAAATATCGGAACAGGTTGGGCCGGCTTTCGTCGGTGTTTCGTCCGACCATGTCGAAATTGATGTAGCAGATCACGGATGCTGTATCGCGTCCGAGTTTCGAAGCGTAGTGGCGCGAACCGAGCAGCCCCCGTTCCTCGCCGTCCCAGAATGCCAAAATCAACGTATGTTCCGGCCGGACGGCGGCGGCTTTCGCCGCCCGCGCCAGTTCCAGCAGTACGACCGTGCCGCTGGCGTTGTCGTCCGCCCCGTGGTAAATGGCTCCGTTCTTAGTCCCCTCGTGGTCGAAGTGGGCTCCGACGATCAGCCGCTGTAAGGTGTCTTTGCCCGGAATGGTGACCAGCACGTTCCGCAGCGCCTCGCCTTTGCGGCCGGTAAAGCATTGTTCGGTGATCTGTCCGGCGTATCCGGTCTGTTCGAGTTCCGAAATGATATACTGTGCCGTAATCTGTCCCTCCTGCGAACCGGCCAAACGGCCCAGCATCGCGTCCGAGGCGAGGAACCGAAGCGAGGCTTCGGCATTCCGCCGTGTAATGGCTTCGTACCCGCGCCGGAAGGCTTTGTCCGGTATTCTCGATTCGGCGGCCTGGACGGCATGGGCTGCCAGCAGCAGGGCGGCGGAGTACATAAAGCAGAATATCCCGTGCCGGAAAAAGGCGGTCTTCGGGGGCATAGGTGTGAAAATTTAATATAAGAGGTTACTGTTCCGGAAATCGTCGATGGTCACGCGCAGCAACTCGTTGCGGTCGCGCCATGTGCCGCCCTTGAGCAGCGACTCGCGCGTAGCGTTGAAGCGCTCTTCGATGGTGAAGAGCGGTTGTCGGTAGCCGTCCACGACGGATCGGAGCGAAGAACGCACGGAGCGTCGCGTAATGTCGTACCTGCTTTTGGGCTGGCGTTCCGGTTCCCAGCTGAAGTTGGGAAGCCGCTGCGACTGACCCGCCGGGATCTTGTCGATCGGGTCGATGTGCCAGTCGCCCTGCCCGCCCCAGACCATATGGATCGGCTCCTGGTCTTCGAAATCTATGGTCAGGCTGGCGCAGGAGATGACGGCGAATTTGTCCGGGGGCAGGCTGTCGTCGCCCATGTAGTAATAGTTCAGGACATTGCCGGTCATGATGGCGCGGCTGATCTCGTTGTTGCGGAACCAAGCCTGTAGGAACCGTCCCTGGGCCTGGTTGAAGAGAGTGTCGGCGTTCTCGACCTGCTGGGTGATGAACGGCGAGCCGATGAATTCGGCGTAGTCCAGCTCTTCGTTCCGGCTGTAAACGTCGATCTGGTCCGAGGTGAGCTGGCTGGCGCCGTTCCAGATCAGGGGACGCCCGAAAAGGCTGGCCATGGAGTCCACCGAGTAGGCGGTCAGCGAGTCGCATACGCCCTGCACGTCGGTGCGCCACAATTTCACATTGTGCCGTGCCCGGATCACGCGCTCCAGCGTATCTTTCTTTTGTCCGGTGCTGTCGGGCGGCAATAATGCGGCGAGGCTGTCGGTGGCTGGCAGGCTGTCCGGCGCGGCCACGAATACAGAGTCCGGAGCTTCCGGCGCGGGAGGCTCTTCGACGCCGATCGCCGGGCCAGCCGGAATAGTGTCGGCCGGTACCGCTGCCGTGAAGACCGTATCGACCGTGGTCGTCAGGCTGTCCACGGCCAGGCTGTCCGCCGCCGGGATTTGGGCGAGAGCGGAGGTATCCGCTTCCGGCTGCGGTGCCGGGGTGGGCCGGGGCTTCGATTTACCCGGAGGGTAGCTGTTGAACAGGATCGTATCCGCCCGCGTGAATACGGAGTCCGGCCTCGGTGCCGCAAGCGTGTCTATAGAGATGAGCGGCTGCACGATCAGGGTGTCTTCGGCGGCCGGCTCAAGGTTGTCTTCCGTTTCGATCAGGAGGGTGTCCGCTTGCGGCGCTACCGGCGGGATCATGGCGGTGGTGTCAATCGAGGCAAGGGTATCGGGCCGCTGCGGTTCGTCGTAGAGGATCACGGCGGGGTTGTCGGTCAGCATCCCGTTTTTCAGCGAGTCGTTATAGAACCCGTAATCGCCCAACCCGATTGCCCGCTGGGCGGTGTCGAGTATCTGGATGTCGCGCCGCATGGTCACTTGGCGGATCGTGCTTTCGTAATCCATCGTGTCGGCCCAGAACTCCTGGTCAACGGTCATGGCGTAGGCGTTCCGGGTAAAGTGGTAGGTCTCGGTGGCCCGGATGTAGTTTCCCCGGTCGGCGGTCAGGAAATCGCGGTCTTTGTCCCAGATGTAGGCTTTGGTCAGGAAGGTCACCACTTCGTTGTCCAGGTGGTAGCTGACCGAATCGGTGCGTATCTTGTAGTTGTCGTTGCGCATGGCCACGTGCCCCACGAAGGTGATGGTGGAGGAGTCGCCGTTGAAGATCCCCCGGTCGGATTCCATCAGGTTGTCGCGTTGGACGATCACGGCTCCCTCGTTATACTCCCCGATGTTGGTCTGGGTGTTGAATTCCATGTAGTTATAGACCCACATGGTGGCATCCCCGTTGACCAGTTTGAGTAAGGGGGAATAGACTTTGGCGATGTTGGTGTGGCCGTCGTAATCGGCGCGGTCGCCGTAGATGTAGGTGGAGTCTTTGTTGATGATGACGTTGCCGAAGCACTCCATCCGGTAGTCGTCGTATCGTTTGGCGCTGTCGCATTGGATGAAGGTGCCGTTGTGGTGGAACGCCACGTTGCCGATCAGGTAAAGGATAGTGTCACCGGCCCCGCGTTTGGTCATCAGGTCGCCGAGGTAGTCCACCGTGGTGGTCTCCTTGCCGGTCTGCGCTCCCGCTGGAGCCGCCTGCGGCGCGTGTATCCCCTGAGGCTGCTGGGCCCGGAGGCCGAACGGCAGGAGGAACAGCATCCACAGTCCCCACCGGAAATATATGTTGCGGCGTACAGTCATAGGTATCCCGGTAGAAATGGGCGGTTATTTTTTGAGCCAGTTATGTTCGAACGGGTAGTCGCGGTATTCGGGCGAGATCCAGACGTACATTTTGCGGACGGTCTCTTTGATCCACTTTTCGAGTTCGCGGTTCTGCTTGTCCTGCAAGGCGAAATCGGCGATGATCTCGTAGTCTTCCTGGAGGCTGGCATGGTGCGCGGGGATGATCTTGTTGAGCCGCACGATCTTGTAAACGGTGCTCCCGGTGTTGAGGTCGACCGCTGAATAAGGGGCCGACACTTCGCCCTCTTTCATCGTGGATAGAGGGATGTAGTCCTGCGGTTCGAGGGCGTCTTTCATGAATCTGGGGGTGGCGTATTTGGTATCGAAGAAGTGTTTGGCGGCCCGGCTGTTGAATACGACCCCGCCGTTCTGGTTGGTCTCTTTATCGTCGGAATAGATTTTAACCGCGTCTTCGAACGCTTTTTTGTCGGTGCCGATCTTGCGGGCCAGGCTGTCCAGCAGCTGCATCTCCTTTTCGGTCTCTTCGACGGTAAAGGTCGGTTTGAGCAGAATCTGCCGGAAGTGCACGAGGTTGCCTTTCAGCGAGATGAGTTCGACGATATGGTATCCGTATTCGGTCTCGATGATCTCGGAGACTTTGCCCGGCTTGAGGCTTTCGAGGGCCTCGACGATGGGGTAGACCAGCTGGTTAATGTCGCCGGGGCCCCACTCGCCTCCGTTGCGCGAGGTGCCCGGGTCCATGGAATAGAGGCGGGCCAGTGCGCTGAGGCTCTCGCCCTCCAGTATCCTCTGGCGGTATTCGAGCAGCTTTTGCCGCACTTCGAACTTGCGCTCTTCGGTTTCCGGCGGAAAACGGACGATCTGGGCGTAAACATACTGTTCTGGAACCATTTCGAGCGAATCGGTGGGCAGTTTTTCGAAGAACCGGGCCACATCCGTGTAGGTGATGGTCACTTTCTGCATCACGTTGCTCTGCATGATATTGGCCAGCTGCATGTCTTCGGCTTCCCGCTTGAGGTCGTCCTTGATGGCGTATATCTCTTTGCGGTGTTTCTTTTCGAGGGCTTTGACGGATCCGGCTTCGCGGATCATCTCCTGGATCTGGTGTTCCACCTGGTCGTCGAGGCTCCCGCGCAGGTCTTTGTCCAGCGAGTCGGCCCTGGCCTGCTCGGCCAGCATTTTTTGTAACAGCAGGGTTTCGAATGCTTCGGCGCGGGCGGGGCGGCTGGACAGGGTGCCCTGCTGCTGGCGCAGTTTGAGCACTTCGCCGGTGGTGCGCTCGATGTCGGAGAGCAGGATATGGCTGCGGCCTACGATGGCGGCCACTTCGTCGGCGATGTACTGGGGCTTGGACGAAGGGGCTTGCGCTACGGTGTCCGGGGCCTGTGAAAAGGCGGGAACGGAAAGGGCGCCCAGTATGCAAACGGCTGCGAAGCTGCGGAGTGTCGGTATGGATCTCATGGGGTATATGTCAGGGTCTGCTTAAATTACGGTTAGGGATTATTGCTTGATCTTGATGTCGAAAAGCCGTTCGTTCCGGGCCGAGGTGTAGAGGCTGTCTTCGAGCCGCTCGATGAGCGCCTGCCTCCGCTTGTTGAGGATGATCTTGCGGATGTTCTCCGTCTCGCGCTCCATGGGCGAGTAGTCGCCGGTGGGCCGGTAGGCGTCGATGGCCATCATGTATTTGTACTGGTCGTCTTCGACCTCGTAGTATTTGCGGGTGCGGAGGAAGTCGTCGAAATTGCCCTGGGAGAACGGGATGTGCTGGATCACGGTGCTGAAGTCGGTCCATTCGGAGCTGAAGTCGTCCGTGCTGTACTGGTTTTTCTGGCAGATGTTCAGGAAATCGTTCCGGTCGCTCTCGCGTTCGGAGCGGAACATCTCTTCGAGTTTCCGGCTCTGCCGCAGGCCCGCGGGAATCCGTGCGATGCGGGCTTTGACGATCGGCCCTGCCAGCCGGAAGCCGTCCCGGTTGGCGTTGTAGTAGTCGCTGATCTGGTCGGCAGTCACTGTGGTGTCGAGCCGCCCGCCGAGCCACTCCTGCTCGTACTTGTAGGTCAGCAGGGCGCCCCGGTACTGGGCTACCATCTCTTCGATGTCGCGCCCGTGATCCGAAAGCGCCGCTTCGGCCGCCGCGGTCTTGACCTCTTTGCGCACCCAGGTGTCCACGATGGATTGCAGCGCGGCGAGGCTGTCTTTGGCAGGAAGCCCCGGTTCGATCATCCCGGCGATGTCGCTGGCATAGAGCTCGCGCTCGCCCACGGAGGCGATCACTTCGCCTTTGTCGAAGGTATAGAGTTTCAGCTTATTGCATCCCGTCGCCAGCGCCAGGGCGGCCAGCAGGGCAATGATGCTCGGTGGTGTGTGTTTCAAGGTCGGTCGTCTTGTATCGTCAGATGCTAACGAACAAAAATAGCGATTCTTTTGTGAAACCCCTAATTTTCGGCGGAATCGGTCGTACCGGGGATTGTTTTGCGTCGCTGGCGGCGGATGCGGCTGACGGTGTACCAGGCCCCGACGAGCAGCAGGAGGAGGGAGATGGCGTAAGCCCAGTTCCACAGCGCTCCGTCTCCGAGGATCTTGCGTTCCAGCCCGTCGGAGGTGCCGAAGACCATGTAGAGCAGGGAGGTGAGGCCGTTGTTGACGAAGTGGACGGCCACGGCGCTGCTGAGCGATCCGGTCAGGTAGTAGATCGAGCCGAGGATCAGGCCCAGGCAGCTGGCGTAGACGATCTGCTGGGGGATCAGGTGTATCGCCCCGAAGATCAGGGAGCCGAGGACAATTCCCCACAGCGGCCCCATGCGGCTGACGAGGTTTTTTTGGATGATGCCCCGGAAGAGGAACTCTTCGAGGATCGGGGCGGCCACCACGGCGGTGAACATGGGCCAGAAGCCGCCTTGCATGTAGTCGTCGAGCATTTCGATGTAGGTGTCGGGCAGCCGGTCGAGCAGCGGGTTGAGCACGATCCCGGTGGCGAGCATCAGGATCACGCCGGCCACGATCAGCCGCGGGTTGGCTCTCCATTTTTCGGGCCGGAAGGAGGGCACTTCGACTCCCCAGCCGCTGCGCAGGGCCACGGCGTAGCCGATGGTGACCAGAAAACTGCCTACGTAGGCGGCGAAGCTCCAGAATGCGGGGTCGTAAATGGCGCTGAGGTTGGCGAAAAGCATGCCGAGCAGCATGCTGGCGCCGATGTAGACGGCCAGGATGCTGAGGATCGGGAACCAGAGGGTACGGGGAGTGTTTTTGTCCGTCATGGAATGGTGTTGTTTTGCCTGATGTCCGTTTGTTTGTTGCCGGTTTGGCCGGACTGCGCGCCTATCGGGGTGTTTTGTCGAACCTGCCGATGGTGGAATAACCTGCCCTTGGAGGCGACTGCGCTCCCGCGCGGGGGCGTGTGCCCACGCCGGGTGTGCGATACTGCGTATCGCCAGGGGCGTCTACTCCGCTTTCGGGATCTCTATGATCCGGGCCTGCGGCCAGTAGGTGTGCAGGTATTGGGCGATATAGTTCCTCGTGTCGGCCGCGATGACCGGGTCGCCGGTCGGGTAGATTTTCCATAGCACGGCGGCAATATTTATACCCCGGTTCCGGCACGCCTCGAAACTCAGTAAGGTGTGGTTCAGGCTCCCCAACCGGGCCGAGGTGACGAACAGCAGGGGCAGCCGGTGTTCGGCCACGTAATCGGCGGTCAGGTATTCGTGGGGTTCGCGCGCCGGGTCGAACGGCTTGAGGGGAACCATCAGCCCCCCGGCCCCTTCGACCAGCACGATGTCGTACTGGTCGCGCAGCTTTTTCGTGGCTGCGGCGATTACGGCGGTGTCCACGGCAGTCCCCTCCAAAGCCGCCGACAGATGCGGCGAGGCGGGAAATTTATAGATAACGGGGCAGGTAGTCCGGTCCGTATCCACAGGCTGCATGGGAATACCCATCAGCCGGCGGTGCAGCTCGATGTCTTCCGATGTGCTGGTGTTGCCGGTCTGGATGAATTTCTGGGTGATGGTACGCACACCCGTGTCGGTGAGCATTTTGGCCAGTATGCCGGTGGCGTAGCTCTTCCCGGCATCCGTGTCGATGCCGCTGACGAAGTAGGTGCCGGGGGAAAGTAGGGTCATGGTTATCCGTGCTTTTTCGCGATGATAATGATCGGATGGAAAGTCAAAGTTACGCATTCCGCTCCGTTTTCCTCTAGGGTGTATGCCATCCGGTAGTCGGCCTCGAACCGACGCAGGCGGCTGTGCGTCCAGCGTTCGGCGGCCACGGCGTTGACTCCGGTGAGCCGCAGGTGGCGAAGCACGTCCGTGGGCGTGGGGTAGAGCTGCCTTTCGATCCACTCCTCTTTGACGAGGATTTGCAATCCATTGGCAGTGAGGAGGGTTGTTAGCTCGGAAAGGGGGTAGTATTCTAGCCCCTGCCCGGTGGCGGCGGTGATCTCGCGGAAATTTTCCGGCCCGAAGGTGCTGACGGCCAGTATCCCTCCGGGAGCAAGGCTTCGGGCGGCGCGCGCGATAAAGACCGGCAGGTCGTCGAACCACTGCACGGTCGAGGCGCTGGCGATCAAATCGTAGCGACCGGAAGGCAGGGGAATGGCTTCGCCGTCGTCCGGAATGAAACCGACGGGAATGCCGGTGCCGGTGGTGGCGGGTAGGAAGTCCCTGCTTTGGGGCACCAGGTCGTTCACGGTCCACTGCGCCGCCGGGAAAAGGCGTACCAGATGGCGGGTCAGGAACCCTGTCCCGGCCCCGATCTCGATCCCTCTTTTCACGGCGGACGGGTCGTGGTGCGACAGGATGTCCCCCAGCCGGTCGGCGATGGCCCGTTGCACGGTGGCCAGCGTGTCGTAGGTGTCCAGGTTCCGCGAGAAGCGCCTGCGCAACAGTTCCTTATCGTGCTTCATGGATGAGTCGGGTCAGTATATTCTGGTCAGACAACGGGTAGTGGGGCATCGTTTCGACGGTGGTGACCGGAATGCCCGCTTCGGCCCAGTAGCGGGCCATATTTTCCGGCGGAAAGATCGCATCCCTGCCGCCGACCACAGCAGCAGTCCAGAAACCGGGTGCGGGTAAGGCCCCGGAACCGATAGCGAGCGCCTCGTGCTGAAGCGATAAAAGTTCGTCGTAAATCTCCTCCAGGGGCCGGGTGGAGCGGTGCCGGTAGTATTCGCGCAGGATCTCCGGCGTGCCGCACATGCGCTCCAGAAACTTCCCGGTTCCGGCCCCCCCGATGCTTCGCACGGTGACGGCGAATGCCCGCAGGGGTATTCCATAGTCGTCATTTATGGGTAAAGGAGTGCCGTTAATGGCGGTAGCGGTTGTCCAGTATCCGGACTGGTCGAAGGGGGAGGAACCGAATATCTGCGCGGCGGCCCAGACGCCGAACGACCAAGCAATCAGGTGTTTGTGCCGGTAGTGTGCTATCTGTGCATATAATTCGCCGACCTCTGCCGCGGAGGGCAGGGCGCGGTAGTCGAACAGGCACAGCAAATCGTAGCCCTCCGGCAAGGTAAGGTGCCGCGCAAGCTCATCCGACCCGGCCCAGCCGGCGGCGAAAACGACGACGCCTCTCTTTTGCGCCGGATCGCTGTCGGGTGTGCGGGTTATCCAAACTGCCTGCATAGGGTGGCGAATTGTTCGATCTTGTAAGGGGTATGGCTCGCGCACAACGAAATCCTCAGTCTCGCCTCTCCCCGCGGGACGGTGGGGTGCCGTATTGCTGTCGTCCAAAAGCCCTCCTCTTTCAGCAGGTCGGCCATCCTCAGGGCATTCTCGTTCGAGCCTGCCGGAATGGGGATGATCTGCGAGCCGTAAGGAATTGCCGGCTGTAACGTATTGTTGACGATGGCGATCAGATCTTGAAGCCGTTTGCGCCGCGGGCCGAATTCAGGAAAGAGGCCGAGCAGGAACCGTGTCCACTCCAGCGAGATGTCGGGCAGGGCGGTGGAGAAGATCAGCGGCCGCATCCGATTGACCAGCAACTCCTTGGTCTCCCGCGAACAGATCACGGCGGCCCCTTGCGATGCTAAGGCTTTTCCAAAGGTAATGACATGGTATTCCGCCGTTAAAGGCAAGTCCGGGTGTTCCGCGTTGTACGCCGCCAGCAGCCCCGCGCCTTCCGCAGAGGCCGGCCCGTAAACGCCGAAAGCGTGCGCTTCGTCCAAGTATAGTAGAAAACCGTATCGGTGCTGCAACTCCGCTAAGGCCGGTAGCGGCGCGAAGTCGCCGTCCATGCTGAACAGGCTCTCGGTCACCACCACGATCCGTCCGTAGCCTTTGCCTTGCGCTTTGCCGAGCAGGGCGTCCAGTTGTTCCATGTCATTGTGCCGGAAACGCTGCCACTCGGCGCCGTCGCAGAGTTTCAGCCCGTCGATCAGGCTGGCGTGCACCAGTTTGTCGGCCAGGATCAGGTCGCCTTTTTGCGTCACGGCGGGCAATACCCCGGTGTTCGCGGCGAATCCGGAACCGAGTACCAGTGCGGCCTCTGCCCCTTGCAATCCGGCAAGGGCGTTTTCAAGGGCGGCGTAAGCCGGGCTGTTGCCGGTCATCAGCCGCGACGAGGGGTTCCCCAGCAGGAAACGCTCCATGTCGGCGGAGAGCAGGAAACGGTTCTGCAGGGCCGGCTCGGCCAGCCCCAGATAGTCGTTGGAGGACAGGTTGTAGTACTCTTTCTCCCCCCCGTCGCCGTCCGGTTCGTAAATATAGGAACCGTTGGTCCTCAATGTCCGGAGGGTGCGCAGATTACCCTGTCGGGCCAAAGTGTCGAGTGTCTCTTGCTCGCGCGTCATAGGCAGAATTCAGGTTTATTTCTCGTCCGCGGGCAGCGCCGCTCCGGGCACGATCCGGACGGCCTCCTCGGCATCGGCTTCGGCGACGAGCAGGCTGACCTGTCCCTGGATGAACGGCAGCATGGTGCCGCCGATGGCCCCGTCCACGCTGCATTCGATGCCGTGGTTGCGGAGCAGCTCGGCGTCGAACCAGGCTTCGTTGGGCGTGGTGTAGCGCTTGATGGCTACCACGCGGCTTTGGTCTGTGGTGTTGTTTGTCATGGCCGGATTCCTCCCTCTTTAGTGATGTGCGGGGCGGTGTCCATGGCATTGCGCATCAGACACCACTCGATGTCCGCTCCCCAGCGTCCTTTGATGTTGTGATAGTGTTCGCAGTGGTCGAGGGCTTGTTGCAGGTTGTCCTGGTACCTCCCGTACACGTCGGCGCACCACCACGCAAAATCGGTGAGCGTATATCCGTAGTTCCGCGCCAAATATCGTGCCATCATCCCCGCGCACAACCCGTCTTCGACGGTGAACCGGTCGTGCCGTCCGGAACAGACTAAAACGACCTCTTTCCCCAGTTCGCCCAGCCGTCGGGAGACGGCGTCGGCGTTCAAAAGGGCGGCGATGTAAATCTCGTTCGCGGCCCCCTGTGCGCAGTTGACCGCGCGCGTCCCGTTGGTGGTGCTCATCACGATGGTCGCATCGCGCACTACTTCCGGGGTGTACCTCAGCGGGGAGTTGTCGAGGTCGAAGCCTTCGATAATGACGGTCTTCCGCTCGCCGCCGAGCAAAACTGGCCCGTTGTCGCCGGCTTGTTTATGTTCCGCTGCGATCTTGTCGCGCAGGCGGAAGCTCTCTTCGATCCCGGTCACGGGGATGATCTCCCGCGCGCCGTTCCCCAAGGCGGTGACCATCACGGAGGTGGCGCGGAAGACGTCGATCACGGCGACGTTACGTCCCGCTACGCGTTCGTCGCTGACTTCGGCAGCGGTGCCAATTATGTCGACTTGCATGATTGGTAAATAGTGTTGCTTATATGATCCGATTGTAACTACCCCATTTTATTCGGCGCCCGCGGCAGATTCGTGATTTTCGCTTCCGCCGAAAATCTCATCTCTGCCCTTTAAGCGGGCGGGCGCCTTACTGCAAACAAGATGGAACTGCCCTCTGGCCGGGCAGGCCGCGGGTGCCCCCGCCGGGCGGTCAAAACTTCGTTTTGGTGAGTGTCGGGAACTAAAATGTGGTTTCGGGCTGCCGGCTCAGGGTAGCGACCATCACCGCCTTGATGGTGTGCATGCGGTTTTCGGCTTCGTCGAAAACGAGAGATGCCGGGGACTCGAATACTTCGTCGGCCACCTCCATCTCCCGCAGCCCGTACTGGCGGTGGATCTCTTCGCCCACCACGGTCTCGAGGTCGTGGAAGGCGGGCAGACAGTGCAGGAATTTGCAGTCCGGATTGCCGGTCATCTCCATCATGCGCTTGTTTACCTGATAAGGTCTGAGCAGCTTGATCCGCTCGTCCCATACTTCGGCGGGCTCGCCCATCGAAACCCACACGTCGGTGTAGATGAAGTCGGCCCCCTTGACCGCTTCGGCCACGTTGTCGGTGACGGTGATCCGGGCATTCTCCTCCCTGCGGAGCTTCTCCACGAGGGCCGGATCGGGATGATAAGCCGCCGGAGCGGCGGCGGAGTATTCCATCCCCATCTTGGCGCACCCTACCATCAGCGACAGGGCGACGTTGTTGTCGGCAGTTCCGGCGAAGCAGACTTTGATCTGGTCGAGCGGCTTGTCGCAGTGCTCGGTGATGGTCAGCAGGTCGGCGAGGAACTGGGTCGGGTGGCATTCGTTGGTCAGGCCGTTCCAGACGGGCACGCCGGAATATTCCGCGAGGGTCTCGACGATCTCCTGCCCGTAGCCGCGGTATTCGATGCCGTCGTACATCCGCCCCAGCACGCGTGCGGTGTCTTTAATGGACTCTTTTTTCCCCATCTGCGAGCCGCTGGAACCTATGTAGGTCACGCGCGCGCCCTGGTCGAAGGCTCCGACTTCGAACGAGCAGCGCGTCCGGGTGGAGTCTTTGGCGAAGAGCAGCACGATATTCTTGCCTCGCAGGTATTGCTGTTCGGTGCCCTCGGCTTTTTCCCGCTTGAGCCGGGCGGCGAGCCGGATCAATCCTTCTATTTCGTTCCGTTTTAACGATCCGATGTCCAGAAAACTTCTCTTGTACATAATATCCGTATATATGATCTTTTATTTTGCACTGGGCCGTGTGTGACTGTTCTTTTTGTTCACAAAGAGATCCCGTTGCGGCGGCGAGCGTAGCGAGCCGCGCAGGCCGGAGCCATCCCCGGCGAAGGCCTGCAACCGCGCTGCGCTTGTTGGGCCTCGCTGGCTCCGCCCTGACCGTCCGCAAAAACAGAAGGATTTCGGCAGACTAAAGACGAGCGCAGCTATCTGGAAGTTTCTTTGGTTCTTTCTTTAAAAAGAAAGAACAGTCACACACGGCCCAGTGCAAAATAAAAGATCGGTTATTTGCGGTAGATGACCAGTGTTTGGCCCGGCCGCAGCGATTTGGCGTTCTTGATGTTGTTCCAGCTCATCAGTTGCTTGACCGTGACGTTGTAGCGCGCCGCGATCCGCCCCAGAATATCCCCGCTCTTGATCTTGTAAGTGATCTTCGTGCCCTTCGCCGAGGCTGAACTGCTGCGCGACGAGCTGGCTGTCAGCTGCTCCGGCGAAAGGTTGCTGATGTTGAGGTATTTGGCCAGGTAGAGGCTGTCTTTGCCATAGATTTCCGAACTTTCGCGCACGAACGACGCGGCGTACTCCTGCGGCAGGGTCAGCGCGTAGGTCTGGTTCTTGGCCGGCACCACGTCCACCGTGTACTGCGGGTTCAGGCCGCGCAGCACTTCGATCGGGATATTGAGGGTCGTGGCCACCTGCTCCAGGTGCAGCATGCGGTTGACCTGCACGGTGTCGGTAGCCAGCGGATGCCACGGGATCGTCGGATTCAGGTTGTGCGCCTTATAATAGGTGTAAGCATACGTCGCCGCGATAAAAGCAGGAATATACCCGCGTGTTTCGCGCGGCAGGTATTCGTAAATGTCCCAGTAGGTCTTGGCGTCCGCCCCTCCGTGCGACGAACGGAACCGCTCCAGCGCCTTGTTCACGTTCCCGGCCCCGCAGTTGTACGACGCGATGACCAGCGTCCAGTCGCCGTAGATCTTATACATGTCTTTGAGGTACTTGCAGGCCGCCTCGGTCGATTTGACCGGGTCGCACCGCTCGTCTACGAACGAGTTGATCTCCAGCCCGTAGTATTTCCCGGTGCGGAGCATGAATTGCCACAGTCCCACCGCCGAAGCTTTGGATTCCGCACGGGGGATCAACGCGGACTCGATCACCGGCAGCATCTTCAGTTCCATAGGCAGCTTATAGCGGTACAGCGCCTCTTCGAAAATCGGGAAGTAGTATTGCGCCAGCCCCAGCACGCGCTCCATCACGCCGCCCTTGCGGGTGTAGATCTGGATGTATTTCTTCACCACGTCGTTGTAGGGCAGTTGCACCTCCGTGGCCATCATCTTGAGCCGCTCGGCATATACCTCGTCGGGGAGCGCCCCGGTCATGTCCACGCTGTTCAGATCCACGTCGATGAATTCGTTGACGAAGGTGTCGTAAGAGTCCACCACGTTCTGGCGGGTGTAGTTGGCCAGCAGGGAGTCGTAGGTGCTGGCCGAGGTGCCGCTCAGGGCCAGCATGCCGAACGAGCGGGTGTCGCCGGTCTGCGCGTGGCTCACGCCCGCCGTACCGAGCATGAATGCCGCCCCCAGGGAGAGCAGGCGGACGGCGTTCAGTAGATGTTTCTGCATGGTATGTGTCGTTTTCGGTGTTTTATGTGTATTGGATGCGTTTGGTGTGCGAAAGTTAAAACCGGAGTTTCACGGCCAGCCCGTAGGAATTTCCTTGCGACGGGCTGAATGTCCGTCCGTTGATCCGGGTGTCGATCAGGGTCGGTTCGACCCGCACGGAGAGGTTCTCGTCCACGTCCCAGTTCTTGAGCGAGGCGATCACGTAGGTGTCGATCACGCTCAGTAGGTAGGCTGCCGCCATGCCGATGATGGCCAGATCCCTGTCCCGCCGGTAAGCGCTGCGCACCCGTGAGAGCAGTTCCGGCGAGTAGCGCCCGTTGAACTCGTCCACCGTCGAAGGGTTGCCGTCGGTCAGGGCGTTATACGCGGTTTTGTACCGCTGGTAGTTGCGGTTGTTGTAGTCCACGACGGTCGCCAGGGCGATGAATCCGCCGTAATAGATGGGTATGCGCCAATAGGTTTTGGTGTAAACAAATCCCATGCCGGGGAAGATGGCCGCCAGCGTCGTGGCTTTGCGCACCGGATCCACCGGCCCTCGGTAGTTGAACACGGCGTCGGCCACGGAATAGAGGTAGGTGGCCCCGGCCATGGCGAACATCAGGGTCTGGCCGCTGCCGGCGTTGCGCATCCGGGTCCGCGCCCGTTTCTGGATGTCGGGCGGAAGCCTGAGGTCTACCGTTCGCTGGTATTCCGCTTTGTAAGTCCGGTATTTGTTGTGGAACAGGATGCCTCCCGTGAGGAAGCCGCCCACGCCGCCGTACAGGATCGGCAGTTTCCACGGCTGCCGGTTGTATATTTGTCCGAAGCCGGGCGCCACCAGCGAAAGGATTGTGTGTTTGCCCGCCGCTATGGTGTCCTGCGTGATGCGGAATTTCGTTTTGAACAGCAGCGCCGAATCCGCGGCGGTCAGCTGCCGTCCTGCCGCACCGATATGCTCGGCCTCCACTTCCGGATATTTCAGCCCGGCCATTTTAAAAGGGGCGCGCCACAAGACCGAGTCCGGATAATATTCCACGAGCAGACTGTCGCTGAACTGCCGTGCGATGATCGAGTCGGCCGCAGAGCGGTAACCGAGGCTGTCGAGCCCCGCCAGCGCCACCAGCGTACTGTCGGGTCGCAGGGTAGTCCGCACGAACCGGGCCCGTTTGACGATGCTGTCCTGGATGGAGTCGAACGGGGTTCCTTTCTGCCCGGCCGAGATGCGTACGTGCTGCCCGACGGCCAGCCCGTCCATCTCCTTGACCCGCTCGTTGAGCTGTTTGCGCTGGTCGCGGGTCAGATCTTGTTTCATTTTGCGCTTCTCTTCGCGCCGTCTGGCTTTGTCCTCTGCCTTTTCGAGGGCGCGGAGGGTCTGCGCCGCCAAAGCCGCGCTGTCCTTTTTGGTTTCGGCCGCGGGCACGGTTATAGTCCCCCCCGCAACCGCGGAATGCAGGCTGCAAAGCGAAAGTATCCCGCACAGTATCAACGTGGGGAACAGTCGGGTCGGGCGGTATGTCGTGCGGCAGCGGCGCATTATTTTTTCCGGGACAGTTTTTCGAGGCGGCCGAGGATCTCTTTCACCTGCTCGTCGGATTCGAAATCGATCATGATCCGCCCGCTGACGACGGTAGCGCCGTTTTTGCCCGCCGTGGCCTTGCGTTTGATGCTGATCCGGCTCCCCATCAGCGGTTCGAGCCGTTCCACCAGCTGCGAGTAGTATTCCGGGTATTCGGCGTTGTCTTTGCCCGTTTTGGCGTGTTTCGCACCGGGGGTCATGGCCTGTTGCACCGCCAGCTCGGTCTGCCGAACGGAAAGGTGTCCCTTCACGATTTTGGCCAGCATGGCCAGTTGCTGCCGCTCGCCGGGCAGCCCCAGCAGCGCCCGCGCATGGCCCATGGTGATCATGTCGTTGCCCAGCGCGCTCTGCACTTGCGCCGGCAGTTTAAGCAGGCGGATGTAATTGGTGATGGTGGAGCGTTTTTTTCCCACTCGTTCTGCGAGGATCTCCTGCGTGAGTGAGCATTCGTCGATCAGCCGCTGAAGCGACAGGGCCACTTCGATAGCCCCCAGATCCTCGCGCTGGATGTTCTCCACTAAGGCCATCTCCAATAAAGTCTGGTCGTTCGCTTCCCGCACATAGGCCGGTATGGTGTCGAGGCCGGCGATTTGCGAGGCGCGGAAGCGGCGCTCGCCGCTGATGATCATATATTCCGGCTCTCCCTCTTTCGCGTTTTCGATCCGCTTGACGGTGATTGGCTGGATCACCCCCAGTCGCGAGATGGACTGCGCGAGCTCTTCGAGCGCCTCCTCGTCGAACAGGGTGCGCGGCTGCCCCGGATTGGGCGTGATGCGCCCCAACTCGATGTCGGCGACGGTGTTGTCGCGGCGCGATGCGGCGGTCTGTTTGGGGATATTGAGCTCCTCGATCTCGAAGATGGCGCCCAGCCCTTTGCCGAGTCCTGTGTTTTTCGGTTTCATATAGTCGTTGGGTGTGCTATGCGTTGTTGTTGCGTTCGAGGAACTCCCGCGCGAGGTTCAGGTAGTTGACGCTCCCGCTGCTCGATGCGTCGTAGGTGATGACCGGCTTGCCGTAGCTCGGCGATTCGCTCAGGCGGGAGTTGCACTGGATGATCGTCCGGAAGACGAGGTTCCCGAAGTGGTTTTTCACTTCGCCGACCACCTGGTTGGCGAGCCTGAGCCGCGAGTCGTACATGGTCAGCAGGAACCCTTCGATCTCCAGTCCGGGGTTCAGCCCCGCTTTGACCATCTTGATGGTGTTGAGCAGCTTGCCCAGCCCTTCGAGGGCGAAGTATTCGCACTGCACGGGGATAATGACGCTGTCGGCGGCGATCAGGGCGTTGAGGGTCAGCATCCCCAGCGACGGCGAACAGTCGATGACGATATAGTCGTAACTCTCTTTAACGGAGTCGAGCAGGGTTTTCATGCGGAACTGCCCGCCCTCCATCTGCGCGAGTTCGGTCTCGGCGCCGACGAGGTTGATGTTCGAGGGCAGCAGTTGCAGGTTGGGTATCTCCGGCGACTGGAGTATGGATTGCGCGAGGTCGGCCTCCCCGGTCAGTACGGTATAGGTGTTGAGTTCCCCCGGCTCGAAGCCCAGTCCGGAAGTGGAGTTGGCCTGCGGGTCGGCGTCCACGAGCAGCACGCGCTTTTCGAGCACGGCCAGCGAGGCGGCCAGGTTGATGGAGGTGGTGGTCTTTCCCACGCCCCCTTTCTGGTTGGCAAGAGCGACTATTTTTCCCATATCGTTTCGCGGTGTTCTGTGTGCGGGTGCAACCGGCCGGGTCGCTCCCAAACCACAAAAATAGCTTTTTTTTCGGAGATACGGGCTAAGGTTTTCGGTAAAGGGCGCTGTCGCTGGCCGAGCGGCCGGAAAATCAGCGCAGGTCGATGCCCGCTTTGCGCGCCTGCGCATGCTGGAGCCGCCGCGGGATGCGGTAGATGCGGCCCTCTTTGAGCAGCACGGCCCCTGTCTGGCGGAAGGTGAACTTTACGCCTGCCGCGCGGCATTGCTCGCGTAAGGAGAGAACCCAGCCGAAGTCGCAGATTCGCGCGTCCGGCCCCGACTCGCCGCCGGCGATCACCTCTTCGATCCGGCCGCCCGTCAGCCACGGCGTGAGGTCGATGGGCCCCAGCAGTGGTTCGCAAACGATGATCTTGTGTCGGACCGGAGCGTCCCGGTAGATGGGCAGCCGGTAGTCCGCGCGATCCTGGTTCTCGACCGTGCAGCAGATCGTGACGTTCGGGTAGCCTGCCGCTCCCCAGTCCGGCGGCGCGCACTCCGCCAGCCGGTCGATGCGCTTGGTGATGAACAGGAAATGCAGGTCGCTGCGCGTGCGCATCATCTCCCACGCTTCGGGTCGCCACGGGTCGGCCTCCGGTACGAAGAAGTCGGAGCTGAAGCAGGTGTAGACCATGCGGCCGGAAGGTATCTTGTAGTTGCCTTTCCGGTCGCGTTTGACGGGCATGTCGAAAGAGGCCGTCCGCGTAACGGCGGAAGCGTCCCGGCCATGTTTGCCGTCGATGCGGTAAACATAGCAGTGCCGACAACCGGCGCTGATCTTGCGGCATCCGTGCCAGGGGTTCCAGAATGACATGCGTGTCCGGAGGCCGCCGCTGAATAGGAGGCTTCGGGTGCAAAGTTACTACAAAAAAGTGAAATGCGGAAAGATATAGTGATAGAATTGAGTTACAAGGGTTTTGGTTGAAGTG
>CANQXP010000030.1 GCA_947627885.1 uncultured Rikenella sp. | reverse complement strand
AGTTGTGCTGTACTGGACGGTGAAAAGCCCCTTGCCCGTGCCCGAGATCTCGACCGCCTTTGCCAGGCTGTCATAGTACCATTCATCCGGGTTTACATCGGAAAATGCCGACAAATCGGCGGTTTTTTGCGCGCCGAAGGCACGGGTCATCCATATCGAAATAGACCCGGTTGAGGTCAACAAGAACGTGCGCACCGACCTGGCTATCGTGGCCGACGCCCGCGAAGCGGTCGAGGCTATCCTGAAGGCAGGGACCATGACCCGCAAGGCGCGGGCCGAGTGGTTCGACCTGGCCGCCGGACATGCGAAGGCCGAGCTGGACAAGGTTATCAGCCGGCAGCTACACCCGAACCGCGAGGAGCTGACCATGGGGGAAGCCATCGCGGCGGTGGCGCAGGAATCGGAAGGCGAAGCGGTGATCGTGACCGACGTGGGACAGCACCAGATGATGGCCGCGCGGTACTCTACCTATAAGCATACGCGCAGCCTCATCACTTCGGGGGGCTTGGGGACGATGGGCTACGGCCTGCCCGCGGCCATCGGGGCCAAAGTGGCGCTGGAGGAGAACCCCGCGACCGCAGGGCGCGACGTGGTGGTGTTCCTCGGCGACGGCGGCTTCCAGATGACCATGCAGGAGCTGGGAACCATGATCCATTGGGGGATCCCGGTCAAAGTCGTGGTGCTCAACAATTCGTTCCTGGGCATGGTGCGCCAGTGGCAGCAGCTCTTTATGGAGAGACGGTACAACGCCACGGAATTGGTCAACCCGGACTTCGTGAAGATCGCCGAAGCGTACGGCATACCGGCGCAACGGGTGACCAAGCGGTTCGAGTTGCAGGAGGCGGTACAGACCCTGCTGAAAACCGACGGGCCGTGCTTCCTCGAAGTGATCGTCGGCAAGGAAGACAACGTCTTCCCGATGATTCCGGGCGGGGCTTCGCTGGACGATTTGATTTATACGGAGTAGCGTATATCTTTCCGACGTTGCGATGCGCAGCATCGCCGTCCTGCCGGAGGCACCCGCGCGCACGCCTAATAGGCGAAATGTCGCTTTGGGAAACTTAGGTTCCCGAAACAGGATTTCGCCAGGCGCGCGGCACAAATACAAAAGCGGCCGCCAGCCAAAATTCAGAGCTGCACGCAGACCAGAAAAAACACAACGAACGACAAAATTGGACCGAAACTATGGCACCGAATAAAGACACGGATCCCACGATCCGGGAATATATCATCACGGTATTCACCGAAAACCAGGTCGGGGTGCTGGGGCGCATCACCTCCATCTTCACCCGACGCAAGATCAATATCGAGAGCCTGAAGGTCAGCGAAACGCCGGTCAAGGGGATCAGCATGTTCACCATCCACGCGTTCACCACCGAGGATACGGCGTGCCGCATACTCAGCGGCATCGAGCGTATCATCGAAGTGCTGCGGGCCGACAAGTACCGCACCGAGGAGTTCACCGCCCAGCAGATCGCCCTCTACAAAGTCTCGCCCGAACTGTTCCTCAAAGGCGGGGACACCTGCCTGAAAGAGTACAACGCACGGGTGATCGAGATCAACCCGGAATACGTGGTGCTGGAGCGCACCGGGGCCAAAGAGGAGATCGAAGCCCTGCGCGGCTATCTGGTGCAAAGCGGCATGCTGATGCAGTTCACCCAGTCGGAAAACATCGTGCTGCACGACGCCACGGTGGAAAACGCCCTGAACGGGATTATGGACAAACACGATTATTTAGGCGACTGACGCACCGTTTTAGCGGATTAATGCGTACCTTTAGCACTTCGCAAGAGAGAGAAAAAAGAAAATACCAAATACAACAAACCAACACACGACAATGGCAAAAATCAATTTCGGCGGTGTGGAAGAGAGCGTGGTGACGCGCGAAGAATTCCCCCTGAGCAAAGCGGCAGAAATCCTCAAAGACGAAACGATCGCAGTGATCGGATACGGCGTACAGGGGCCGGGCCAGGCCATGAACCTGCGCGACAACGGCTTCAACGTAATCGTAGGCCAGCGCAAAGACTCCAAGACCTGGGACAAAGCCGTGGCAGACGGCTGGGTGCCGGGCAAGACCCTGTTCGAGATCGAAGAGGCCTGCGAAAAAGGGACTATTATCCAGTTCCTGCTTTCGGACGCCGGACAGATCGCCCTCTGGCCGACCGTTAAGAAACACCTCACGCCGGGCAAAGCGCTCTACTTCTCGCACGGCTTCGGGATCACCTATAAGGAAAAGACAGGCATCGTTCCGCCGGCCGACGTGGACGTTATCCTCGTGGCTCCGAAAGGGTCGGGGACTTCGCTGCGGCGGATGTTTGTGGCTGGGCGTGGCTTGAACTCCAGCTTCGCCGTGTTCCAGGATGCAACCGGGAAGGCTAAGGACCGGGTTATTGCGCTGGGGATCGGCGTAGGCTCAGGTTACCTGTTCGAAACCGATTTCAAACGCGAAGTGTTCTCGGATCTTACGGGCGAGCGTGGGACGTTGATGGGGGCGATCCAGGGGATCTTCGCCGCACAGTACCAGGTGCTGCGCGAGAACGGACACACCCCGTCGGAAGCCTTTAACGAAACCATCGAAGAGCTGACGCAGTCGCTGATGCCGCTGGTGGCTGAGAACGGGATGGACTGGATGTACGCCAACTGCTCGACCACCGCACAGCGCGGGGCCCTGGATTGGTGGAAACCGTTCCGCGACGCCACCCTGCCGGTGTTCAAAAAACTGTACAGCGAGGTGGCCAATGGGAACGAAGCGCAGCGTTCGATCGACTGCAACTCGAAACCCGACTACCGCGAAGGGCTCGAAAAAGAGCTCAAGGAACTGCGCGAAAGCGAAATGTGGCAGGCAGGCGCCGTTGTGCGCAAACTGCGTCCTGAAAACAACAAATAGTTCTTTACATACTTAAGTACCGTATTGGCACAAGCATGAAGCTGAGTCCGGCCCCGTAAAAACGGGGCCGGACTTTTTTTAATGGCACACCGTTTGCGGAAACACTATCCGGATGAAAACCGCAACGACCATGAAAAAGCACCTATTATCCGTAGCCCTTGCATGGCTTGGCGCAGCGACCCTGACCGCCTCCGCACAGACAGCCCGCAAGCACGAATTGCCGAAACTTCCATACACACTCGACGCACTGGCCCCGAAAATGAGCCGGGAGACCCTCGAATACCACTACGGCAAGCATTACAAAGCCTATATCGACAACCTCAACGCCTTAATTCAGGGGACACCCTACGCGACACTTTCGTTGGAAGATATCGTAGTCAAAGCCCCCGACGGGCCGATCTTCAATAACGCCGGGCAATCCCTGAACCACCAGCTCTTCTTCCTCGGCATGTCGCCCGAACCGCAAGCGCAGCCCCGCGGAGCGCTGGCAGCGGCCATCGACCGGACATTCGGTTCGTTCGACCAGTTCAAGGCGCAGTTCGCCAAAGCCGCCGCAGGCGTCTTCGGCTCCGGCTGGGCATGGCTCGCCACCGACAAAGCCGGAAACCTGAGCATCACGACCGAAGCCAACGCCGGGAACCCGTTGCGCAGCGGCCTTGTTCCTCTGTTGGGGCTCGATGTATGGGAACATTCCTACTACCTGGATTACCGCAACCGCCGGGCGGAATACATCACCAATTACTGGGATCTGGTGGACTGGAAAGTGATCGACGAGCGTTACGACCGCCGGTAAGATCCGCAACCACTCCGGCTTCTATTTCTCGGCCCGGTCGAACGGCTATGGCTGGACATCACCGCAAAACGACGCGCTATGGCTGGACGGATTAAAGACCCTTTTCGACCCCTGCCCGGTGGGATGGCGGGTGCCGAAGAGCGGCGATGGGGCGAACGATCCGTGGAATGCGCTGAAAACGACTACAGGCAGTTGGCTCACCGAATCGGGAACAACCGGTTGGCGACAAGATGCACCGGTCGTTACCGGAGGAGCGGCGTGGCTTCCCCAAGGCGGCTACAGGGTCTGGTACACAGGCTACATCGGCATGGTGCACGCGGAAGGGAACAACTGGTCATCACACTTATCACCTGACAGGTACTGGATACTGCGCACTACTTCGGCCTATCTCGACAGCGGGGGCGGCTGCAACTACCTTGCCATCGGCTTTCCCGTTCGCTGCGTACGGGAGTGACGGGGATACGGAAGGGGGAGACGAAAAGCGGAAGCACCCTTATTCCGAGACCAGCGCCACGCCGCCATCGCTCAATTGCCGCACACGTCCCTCCGCCAACAGCCGACGGAGCATCGTCAGCACCATCATCGGCCTTCCCGGCACCAGCGCCATCAATGCACGCAGCGTGATCGACCGTCCCTGCGGCACAACCTCCAAAACCTTGATTATCTCCGTTTCGATCCCCGCGAACGCATCGCTCTCGCGGAACATATCCTCCGTTCGCCGCGACAGGCAGACATCGCACACCCCGCACCGTTCCGGTTTTTTTTCGTCGAAATATTCGCGCAACAACACGCTGCGGCACTGCGACCCGTTCTCCGCATACTCCGCCATCGCCGAAACCCGGAGCTCCTCCATCTCCCTGCGCCGGTGGTACGTCACCGGGGCGATCACCACATCGTCCGCCGGGAGCCGCTCCTCCTGCAAGATCAGCAGCGGCGAGCTGCGCCGGGGAATATACCGGATCACCCGCATCACCGAAAGCTGGTAAAGCAACTCCTTGACCCGCTGCTCTGTGTACCCCGACATTTTGGCGATATACTTCTCGTCCACCGCCACGAACTCCGTAAAAAGACCCGTGTATAACCGTAAGATAATCCGCAGGAAGCTGTCCAGCTCCGTGCGGTCCACCTGCAACTTGTAAAGCTCCTCGCGCGAGGTCCGGAACATGATCCGCGTGGGATTGTCCAGCACGTCCGTCAGCGTCATATAGCCGTTCAATTCCAGCAGCTTAATGGCATTGAAGACCGTCAGCGGGAACATCTTGAACCGCGCGGCGAACTCCTGCATGTCGAAATCGAAGATCGCATCCTTGCCCCCGCCTACCGTTACCTGCAAATGGTTGAAAATCGCCTCGTACACCTTTTTCACGGTATCGAGCGGCGGATACGCCGTCTCGATCCGCCGCCTCGCCGCCAGCGAATCCATCTGGTTGTAAAGCAGCACCGCATACGAAGGCAACCCGTCGCGCCCCGCACGCCCCGCCTCCTGATAGTAGGCTTCCAGCGACGCCGGCATCTGGTCATGGATCACAAAACGCACGTCCGCCTTGTCGATCCCCATGCCGAACGCGTTGGTCGCCACGATCACCCGCACCTCGCCCCGCAGCCATGCCTCCTGCCTCGCCGCCCGCATCCGGAACCCCAGTCCGGCATGGTAAAAATCCGCCGACACCCCATCCGCCTTCAACTGCGCCGCAATCTCCTCCGTCGCCTTGCGCGTGCGGGCATAAACGATCCCGGAACCCTCCACGCCCCGGATAACGCGGAGCATCTGCTCCATCTTATTCTCCCCGTGCCGCACCACGAAACTGATATTGGGCCGCGCGAACGAGCCCCGGAAAACCTTCGGCTCGTCGAGCTTCAGGTGCAGTTTGATGTCCTCCAGCACCAGCGACGTCGCCGTGGCCGTCACCGCCAGAAAGGGCACCTCCGGCAGCCACTCCCGCAGCCGCGAAATCTTGAGGTAAGCGGGCCGGAAATCGTAGCCCCACTCCGAGATACAGTGCGCCTCGTCCACCGCCACCAGCGACACCTCCATCTTCCGCACCCGCGTGTGGAAAATACGCGTGTCGATCCGCTCCGGTGCAATGTAGAGCAGCTTCACATCCCCGTAAACACAGTTGTCCAGCGCGATGTCGATCTCCTTGGCCGACATGGCCGAATGGATCGCCACCGCATTGATTCTCAGCCGCCGCAGGGCGTCCACCTGGTCTTTCATCAGGGCGATCAATGGGGTAATGACGATCGTCACCCCCGGCAGCGCCAAAGCCGGCACCTGATACGTCAGGGACTTGCCTCCTCCCGTCGGCAACAGCGCCACCGTGTCCCTTCCCCCCAGCACCGATGCGATGATCTCGCGCTGCAAAGGCCGGAACTCCTTGTAGCCCCAGTATTTTTCGAGTATTTCCTGAATATCCGCCATAACGACTTGGCGGGCCGCCGCCGTCCCGCATGATTAAACAAAATTAAGCAAATTAATGTTACCTTTGCGACTGTCCGCCCGGAAACGATTCCGGACGGCGCCGAACCAGACCGTATTTAAGACCGACCCCGCCATGCCACGCATCATCTCCCCTTCGTTCCTCTCCGCCGACTTCCTGCATCTGGGCGACGCCGCCCGGACGGTGAACGACAGCCGCGCCGAGTGGTTCCACCTGGACGTGATGGACGGCGTGTTCGTGCCCAATATCAGTTTCGGGCTGCCGGTGGTGAAAGCGCTGCGCAAAGCGACGGACAAGGTGCTCGACGTGCACCTGATGATCGTGCAGCCGGAACGCTATGTGGCCGATTTCAAGGCCGCCGGGGCGGACTACCTGACCGTGCATGTCGAGGCGTCGACCCACCTGCACCGGACGATGCAGGCCATCCACGATGCCGGGATGCGGGCCGGAGTGGCGCTCAATCCGCATACGCCGGTATGCTCCATCGAGGAGGTGGCGGCCATGGCCGATATGGTGCTCATTATGAGCGTCAATCCGGGATTCGGGGGGCAACAGTTCATCGCCTCGTCGCTGGACAAGGTCAGCCGCACCAAAGATTTGCTGCTGCGCAAGAACAGCGGAGCGCTTATTCAGGTAGACGGGGGCGTGAACAAGGACAACGCCGCCCAGCTTTTCGCCGCAGGGGCCGATGTGCTGGTGGCGGGCAACGCCGTTTTCGGGGCGGAAGACCCCGTAGCGGCCATTCAACAGTTGATCGAGGCGTAACGCCCCGGATTTTCCACACAAGACTTTATCCTGACATGTTATCCATAGATAATCTGACCGTTTCGTTCGGCGGAACCGACCTGTTCCGCGACGTATCCTTCCTGATCAACGCCAAAGAGCGTATCGGGCTCGTGGGCAAGAACGGAGCCGGCAAATCGACCATACTCAAACTCATAGCGGGTTTGCAGACCCCGACTTCGGGCACTATATCCAAGACCGAGGAGTGCACCATCGGTTACCTGCCGCAGCAGATGCGCGTGGCCGACGACACCGACCTCATCACCGAGTGCGGCAAGGCTTTCGCCGAGATCATCGACCTCGAAAACGAGATCGCCTACTGCACCGAACAAATCTCGGTGCGTACCGATTACGAGTCGGCTGAATACGAAAAGCTGCTCCACCGGCTGCACGACGCCACCGAGCGGTACCACCTGCTGGACGGCGACAACCGCGACGCGGAGGTCGAAAAGACCCTGCTCGGGCTGGGCTTCAAACGCGAGGAGTTCAACAAGCCAACCGCTACTTTTTCCGGCGGCTGGCGCATGCGCATCGAGCTGGCCAAGCTGCTCCTGAAAAAGCCGACACTGTTCCTGCTGGACGAGCCGACCAACCACCTCGACATCGAGAGTATCCAGTGGCTCGAAACCTACCTGCAGAACTACGGCGGGGCGGTGATCCTGATCTCGCACGACCGGGCTTTTCTGGACAACGTGACCAACCGGACCATTGAGATCTCATGCGGCCGGGCGACCGATTACAAAGTGCCGTACAGCCGGTATGTGGAGCTGCGCGCCGAGCGGCGGCAGCAACAGATAGCGGCCTACGAGAACCAGCAGCGGATGATCGAAAAGACGGAGGAGTTCATCGAGAAATTCCGTTATAAACCGACCAAATCGAACCAGGTGCAGTCCCGCATCAAGCAACTCGACAAGATCGAACGCATAGAGGTCGAGGAGGAGGATAATGCGACCCTGAATATCCGCTTCCCGGCGGCTCCGCGGTCGGGACAGATCGTCGTCGAGGCCAAGGAGGCGGGCATGACCTTTCCGGCCATCGGGGACAAGGGGGAAAAACATGTTTTTTCGGGAGCCAATATCGTGGTGGAGCGGGGCGAAAAGGTAGCCCTTGTGGGACGGAACGGCGAGGGAAAGACCACTTTCGTGCGGATGGTGCTGAACGAGATCACCGCGACCGAGGGTTCCACCAGAACGGGGCATAACGTGCATATCGGCTACTTCGCCCAGAACCAGGACGACCTGATGGACGGCGAGTTCACGGTGTTCGACACGCTGGACAGGGTCGCTGTAGGCGATATTCGGACGCGATTACGGGATATATTGGGAGCGTTCCTGTTCCGCGGCGAGGAGATCGACAAGAAAGTCAAGGTGTTGAGCGGTGGCGAGCGGTCGCGGCTGGCGATGGCCCGGCTGATGCTGGAGCCGTACAACCTGCTGATCCTCGACGAGCCGACCAACCACATGGACATGCGCTCGAAGGATATCCTCAAGCGCGCCTTGATGGCCTATGACGGGACGGTGCTGGTGATCTCGCACGACCGCGAGTTCCTCGACGGACTGGTGAGCAAGGTCTACGAGTTCCGCGACGGGCGGGTCAAGGAGCATCTGGGAGGCATATACGACTTCCTGCGCGCGCGGCAGGTCGAGAATATGCGCGAGATCGAACGGGCGGCTCCTAAAACCGAGGCCAAACCTGCGCCCGACAAAGAACCGCGGAAATCAGCGCCGGTGTCTGAGAAGAAACAGCCGGAACTTTCTTATGCTGAGAAAAAAGAGCGCGACCGGCAGGTGACAAGGCTGCGGAACGCTGTCACCAAACTGGAGGCCGAAATTGCGGAACTGGAGGCGAAGACCACGGAGCTGGACGCGCAGCTGATGGACCCGGCCCGATACACGATGGCCCTGTTCGAAGAGTACAACCAACTGAAAACCAAACTGGACGCCAAGATGCAGGAGTGGACCGAAGCGACCGAAAAATTAGAAGAATATGGCATACAATGATGATAAGCCGGTAAAAAAGAGCTTCTTCCGCCGCGAATCGGACACCGAGGCACGCGACCTGCCGGAAACCCCGGCCCCGCGCCGCGAACGTCCGGCAGGGGAACGAAAAGCGTATGAAAAACCGGGGGGCCGCACTTTCGGTAAACCAAACAGGAAGCCTTATCCCCAAAAACCGGACGGCGACACGAAAGAGCGGGACGAACGTGTGCCGGAGAATATCATTTTCGGCATCCACCCGGTGCGCGAAGCGATTGAGGTGGGTACGGAGATCGAAAAGATCTATTTTCGCAAGACCGCGGGCGAATCGCTGACCGCAGCGGAGCGCACGAACATCGGCGCGGCGGATGCCTTGCGCGCACAAGCCGAGGAAGCGGGGATTCACATCCAGGAAGTACCTGTGGAAAAGTTGAACCGGCTGACCCGCAACGGGAATCACCAGGGGGTGGCGGCCGTCGTGGCGGCAATCGCCTACAAAGACATCAACGAACTGGCCGAGGAGCTTGAAGCGCAGATCGTTGCGGGCGATGCGCCGCTGGTGATGCTGATGGATTCGGTGACCGACATCCGCAACTTCGGGGCCATCGCCCGGAGCGCGGAGTGCGCGGGAGCCGCGGCGCTTATTATGCCGGCCAAAAATTCAGCCCCGGTCAATGCCGAAGCGATCAAAAGCTCGGCCGGGGCGCTGACCCTGATCCCGGTCAGCCGCGTGGGCTCCCTGAAAGGGGCCATCGCTTTGCTGAAGAATATCGGCATGCAGTGCGTGGCGGCGACGGAAAAGAGCGACACGCTCGTTTACGAGGCCGATTTCACCAAGCCCACCGTCATCGTAATGGGGGCCGAGGACAAGGGTATCTCGCGCGATATACTGAACCTGTGCGACATACAGGCCGGAATACCGCTCGTGGGGCGGATCGAATCGCTGAACGTCAGCGCGGCGGCGGCGGTCATCCTGTTCGAGGCGCGGCGGCAACGGTTCGAAAGCCAATAGGTCATCCATTATATCGGAATGCCCCGTCCCGCTTGCCATAACGGCTTATAAAAAAGCGCGCCGATGGCTACAAAGCAGAAAAAAGTTCTATATTTGCGTGTTGCATAGTGTGACAAGCCCACACCGCAGGGACGTTTCCCGCTTTTCCGAACCTTACGGGATACGGCAAGGGGAGACCGTGTTGATAATTTATGGTACAGAACGACAACCACATACCTTCCGCACCGACGCTTGACAAAGTGCCGCAGCACGTAGCCGTCATTATGGACGGCAACGGACGGTGGGCGAAAGACGAGGGCGAAGAGCGCCTTTACGGTCACCGCCACGGCGTGGAAGCCGTGCGCGGCGTGGTACAGACTGCGGCGGAAGCGGGTGTCAGGTACCTGACCATATACGCTTTCTCGACCGAGAACTGGGGCCGGCCGGCCGAAGAGGTGGATGGGATCATGTCCCTGATCGCACAGGCTATACTCTCGGAACTGGACACCTTGACCGGCGCCGGGA
Source organism: uncultured Rikenella sp. (assembly GCA_947627885.1). Lineage (GTDB taxonomy): Bacteria > Bacteroidota > Bacteroidia > Bacteroidales > Rikenellaceae > Rikenella. Next base: position 14,499 of record CANQXP010000030.1, on the reverse strand, counting down.
TACGGATGCGGTTTATCGGCGATCTCGCCTCCTTGCCCGCTTCTTTGCAGAAGAGTATTCGCATCGCCGAGGCCGCGGTTATACCGGCGGAAAAACTGCGGATGACCCTGAACATAGCGCTCAATTACAGTTCCCGCTGGGAATTGACCCAAGCCATGCGGCAAATCGCGTCCGCCGTGAAAGACGGGAGTATCCGACCGGAAGAGATCACCCAGGAAACCGTTTCGAACCACCTGGCCACCGCTGGCATGCCGGATCCGGAACTGCTGATCCGCACCAGCGGAGAGCTTCGTCTGAGCAATTTCCTGCTCTGGCAGCTGTCATACACCGAACTATACTTCACCGACACCCTGTGGCCGGCATTCGGAAGGGACCAGATGCTGGCCGCCCTCCGGGAATACGGACGGCGCAAACGCCGCTTCGGACGCCTATAAACCACCCAAACCCAGATCACAAGAGAGACTAATGAGGATTGCAAGACGACTGATTTTCGCGACACTGGTCACCATGATATGGGCCGCCCTCCCGGCCCGATCCCAACAGATAGCCACCCCCGACTCCATTTCCCGCGCCATGGCGACCGTTATGCCGATCTACGACTCTCTGCTCGGCCGTTCCGTGGAAAACGAACTCGACGTCCTGCCCCGCGTGGATTACAGCGAGACGCCGAAGCCCTATATCGTAGGGAAAGTGAGGGTGCACGGGGCCGTGGCGGTAGACCCGCAAATGATCATCGACAATCTGGGGATTTCGGCCGGAGATACGATCATGGTGCCGGGCGACGCCATTACGATCGCCACCCGCGGACTGCTCGACCGGCGGTTTTTCGCCAATATGAAAGTGGCGACCTCGTTCCGGGCCGACACCATCGACCTGGATCTTTACCTGCGTGAGCGGATACAGGTGCGCGGCTGGGATTTTATCGGTATCAAAAGCGGCGAAAAGAAAGAACTTCAGGAGAAACTGCGGCTGCGGCAGAACGGGGAGTTGTCGGACTACCTGCTCTCGACCTGCATGGACCTGATCCGCAAATACTACGACGACAAAGCGTTCCGCAACGCCAAGATCAGCTATACCGTCACCCCGGACACCCTGATCAAGACGGCTGTGATCGTACATTTCAATATCGATAGAGGGGACAAGGTGCGCATTGGCGAGATCCGGTTCGAAGGTAACGACAACCTCTCCGCCAAAAAACTGGCCCGGTCGATGAAAAAGACCCACAAGGTCGGCATCAACTTCCTGCGCAGCTCCAAATTCAAAGAAAAAGACTTCGAGGAAGACCTGGAGAACGTGCGCAATTACGCCCGTTCTCAGGGTTACAGGGACGCTGTGATCGTGGACGACTCCACCTATGCGATTCCGGGGAAGCCCAAGCGGATGGGTATTTATATCAAACTGCACGAGGGGGATAAATACCACTACAGGAACATCACCTGGCTGGGAAACACGATCTATCCCACTTCCATGCTGGAACAAATGGTCGGCCTGCAACCGGGGGACGTGTACGACAGCGAGACCATGAACACCCGCCTGAACGGGCAAAGTCCCATGGACATGTCCATCGCCAACACCTATAAAGACCGGGGGTACCTGGCCTTTATGGCCGACCCGGTCGAGACCGTCGTGCCGGGCGACTCGGTGGACGTCGAGATCCGCATCATCGAAGGCAGCCAGTTCCGCATCAAGAACGTCACTTTCGACGGGAACACCCGCACCAACGACCATGTGATCCGGCGGGAGCTCTCCACCATGCCGGGCGAACTGTACAGCCAGGCATTGCTCATGCGGACTTACCAGAGATTGGCCTCCATGGGGCAGTTCGATGCCGAGACCCTGCTGCCGAACGTCAATCCGAATATCCAGCAGGAGCTCGTAGACATCAACTACTCGCTCAAAGAGGTGCCGAACGACCAACTGGAGCTTTCCGGAGGTTGGGGAGCCGGGATGTTCATCGCCTCGGTGGGGATCAATTTTACCAACGTTTCGCTGCGCAAATTCTTCAACAAAAAAGCCTGGCGGCCTTATCCGGCGGGGGACAACCAGACCATCGGGCTGAAAGTGCAGACCAACGGGAGCTACTACCGGGCCTTATCGGTCAATTTTATCGAGCCCTGGCTCGGCGGCCGCAAGCCGACATCGCTCTCCGTATCTTTCTATACCTCGCGGGAGACCAATGCCTATTACATCGGCCAGAAAGCGACCGCTCACTTCGGAACCATCGGGGGTACCATCGGCATCGGCAAGCGGCTCAACTGGCCCGACCCGAACTTCGTGCTCTCCGTGGGGCTGACCATGCAGAGCTACCGCCTCTACAACTGGGACTACTTCATCGTCAAGGACGGCACCTGCAACACGCTGGCCCTGAACCTGGGGATATCGCGAAACTCGGTGGACGACATCATGCAATACCCGACGACCGGGTCTAAATTCGACCTGTCGGTGGCCGCGACTCCGCCGTGGTCGGCATTCGACGGCAAGGACTACAGCAAGCCGATGACGGACAAGGAACGCTACCACTGGATCGAATACCACAAATGGAAATTCAACGCCCAATGGTTTGTACCGCTCTCCGCGAATAACAAGTTGGTGCTTATGGCCCGCGCGCAATTCGGCTACCTGGGTAGCTACAACAAGCACAAACCCTCGCCGTTCGAAGGTTTCCAGATGGGCGGCGACGGCCTTTCCGGATACAGCCTCTACGGGGTGGAAACCGTCGGCCTGCGCGGGTACAAGAACAACGCACTGACACCGTTGGCCGATTACGGGGTGTATGCCCGCATCTTCAGCAAATACACCATCGAGATGCGCTATCCGCTGGTACGGACGGGCGGGACTTTGGTTTACGCCTTGGCGTTCGGCGAAGCCGGGAACGCTTTCCAGCAACTCTCCGAATTCAAACCCTTCAGCCTCAAACGGGCGGCGGGGATCGGCCTGCGCGTCTACCTGCCCTACCTGGGTATGCTGGGGATCGACTGGGGTTACGGATTCGACAAGACCAACGACTCGAACGGCAAGGCCGCCGGCGGAAAATTCAGCTTCTCGCTGGGCCAGACTTTTTAATCTCGAAAAAAAGCACGACGTTTGTATAAAGACAACAACTGAAAAATTAATAACACAAGATTCAACGACTATGAAAATCTCACAGAAACTGACCTTCGCGCTGGCCGCAGCAGCTGCATTCCTGTTCATCGGAGCGGGTTCGGCCAACGCACAGCAGAAATTCGGTTACCTCAATTCGCAGGAACTGATCGCATCCATGCCGGAAACCGATTCCGTGCAGAGCAAAATGAACGACCTGGGCAAAGAGCTCGAAAGCCAGTTCACCGCCATGCGCACCGAAATGACCACCAAGGCGCAAGAATTGCAAAATAACCTGAGTACCCTGTCCGAAACCGTCCGCAAACAGAAAGAGAAAGACCTTTTCGACTTGCAGACCCGCATCGAAGAGTTCCAGCAGTCCGCGAACCAGGAGCTCCAGACCAAACAGGCAGAACTGCTCAAACCGGTTATGGAGAAAGCACAGGCCGCTATCACCAAGGTAGCCAAAGAGCAAAGTCTGACTGCTGTGTTCGACTTGGCCGCTGGCCCGCTGCTCTACTACAACGAAGCGCAGATGACCAACCTCCTGCCGCTGGTAAAGCAATCGCTCGGTATCAAGTAAACATTCCCTTTACGGGATATACGGCGTGGGGCCCCGAAAATTTTCGGAGCCCCACGCTTTTTTGTATCTTTGCTAACCGTAACCACAGGCAAACATGACCTCCGGCAACCGCTCCCCCATCGGCATCATAGACTCCGGCATGGGCGGCATCACCATCTGGACCGAGATCGTCCGGACGATGCCGCAGGAGGAGGTCGTATATTGGGCCGACAGCGCCAACTGCCCCTACGGGGGAAAAAGCCGGCAGGAGATCCGATCGCTCGTCGGGGCGGGCGTGGAAAGATTGGTGCGGGAAGGGGTCAAGATCATCGTCATCGCCTGCAACACCGCTACCACCGCCGCCATAGGGAACCTGAGGGAGCGATGGCCCGGACTGCCCTTCGTAGGACTGGAACCCGCCGTCAAACCGGCGGCGCTTTCGACCAAGAGCGGAGTCATCGGAGTTCTCGGCACGGCATACACCGTCAACAGCGATATGTTCCGCCGAACCGCTGAAAAATACGCTTCCGGGGTACGGATCATCGCAACCGCCGGTAACGGACTGGTCGAACAGGTCGAAAACGGTCTGGAGGATGCCCCTGAAACGGAAACGCTGCTACGCGCCTATATCGAACCGATGCTGGCCGAAGGAGCGGACAAACTCGTGCTCGCCTGCACGCACTATCCGCTGCTGACGGGAGCGATACGCCGCATTATCGGCAGCCGGAAGATGGAGATCATCAACCCGGCCCCGGCCATCGCCCGGCACACTTTCGAATTGCTCCGGGAACGGAATTTGCTGACCGACAGCACCGCGTTCGGCAGCCATCGTTTTATCGGAAGCGGGAATCAAGAAGATATCGAACGGCTCAAGGCAAGAGCGGAACAATACAAAAACAGCTATAACGCAACGGGGAACGGCAAATAAGATGGCAGCGAAACGACAGGTAGACAAACTCGCACAACGGGCCGAACAGGACCGGCGCGCCTCGCGCGGCACTGCCGGATCACGGCCTGCCGGACAGGGTTCCCGACGCGCCGCGCCGGCCCCGGCTGCCAAGACTGCGGCAACGAACCCAGACCGGCTCCGCACCGACCGGGTTCAGCGTGTCGCCAGCCGCCAGCCTGCGGCACCTTCGAATGCAAACGGACGGCGCCCTGTTGCCGCGCCGACTCCCCGGCCGCTCCCCAAACGGGGCCAACGGCCCGCGCCGCCGCGCAAACCCGCCCCGATACCGGAAGACGAAGGGACGAGCGACCGCTATATCTGGCTCAGCCTGATCCTGCTGTTCGTGGCGGGCTACCTGGCCGTGTCCACTTTCTCTTACCTGATCTACTGGGACGTGGATCAGAACATCGCCACCTGGGGCAACCTCTTCACCAACGTGCGGCAGGACGCCATGAACTGGGGCGGCCGTATCGGCGCGATCCTCGCCAACAGCATCGTGGGCCGCTGGTTCGGCATCTTCGGCGAACTGCTGCCGCTGATCGTCTTCTTTATCGCCATCAAACTGCTCAGGCTCAAATCCATGCGCCTGCGGCGGGCCATACGCTCCACGATCCTGCTGATGATCGTCGGTTCGATTGCCGCCGGGCACTTCTTCGGCCCCGACCCGAAAGTGTTCGGCAGCGGATGGGGAGGCACGCACGGCGTTTTCATCGCCCAATGGCTCGACGCCATGATCGGCTACGAAGGGACTACGCTGTTGATAGTGGCGGCTTTCTGCGCCACCTTGTACTATGCCAACGGCCTTCTGATACGCAGCTGGGCTTCGAAACTGAGGGCCTACAACCGCCGCAGGCGGGAGGAACAGCGGCTGCGGCAGGAGACGGAGCGCTTAGAAGCCCAGGAAAAGATGCTGCGGATGCGGGCGGCTTTGGAAGAGCGGCGCAAGGAGCTGGCTTTGCAGCAAGCGGCACAGCGTGAGGTACAGCCTGTTCCTGAAATACTGGCTCCACCGCCCGTAGAAGGAATATCCGGGACGGTAACGCAACCGGAAACTTCCGGGGAAATGGTTCCGGTCGAACCTGTCCGTTCGATTCAAGAATCCCCGGCAATGCCTGCGGCTGGTTATCCGCGACCCGAACCGGCAGACCGGGCAAGGCTGGTACAGAATACCGACGGCTCATGGGGCTACCTGATCGGCTACGACGACTGGAACATGCCGGTCATCTACTCGTTCGACCGCGAGAGTTACTACGCCTACCAGGCTTATTCCGGCAACGGCGATGCCGCAGCTTTTCACGGAGAGATGCCGGCAGCCGCAATAACGGAAGAAGAGCCGGAAGAGGAGATAAACTTCACGCTGGCTACCCGGACGGTGCCACGGGAACCGGCGACCGAACCGCAGGTACGATCCGTACCCGTGCAGCCAACTGTGGTGGAGCCGGTCGTACATCCTACGATCGGGCCGGACTACTCTTTCGATGCGCCACAACCGGCCCCACAGCCCCAGGCACATGCTCCGCAAGAGGATGATCCGGGCTTTATCGTCGAGCAACCGGAAGAGGAACAGGTGGACGACGAGGTGATCAACAACAGCGACCTGTACGACCCGACGCTGGAGCTGTCGCATTACCGAAAGCCTCCGGTGGAGCTGCTGGACGACCATACCCGGCGTGTGACCGTGACGGACGAGGAGCTGGTGGAGAACAAGAACCGGATCGTGACCACGCTGGAGAATTTCGGCATCCGGATCGACACCATCGAGGCGACTATCGGGCCGACGGTGACCCTGTACGAGATCGTGCCGGCTCCGGGCGTGCGCATCAGCAAGATCAAGAACCTCGAAGACGACATCGCCCTGAGCCTGTCGGCCTTGGGGATCCGCATCATCGCCCCGATTCCGGGCAAGGGAACCGTGGGGATCGAAGTGCCGAACAAGGACAAAGAGGTCGTTTCGATGTACTCGGTCATCAAGTCGCCGAAATTCCACGACTCCCACGCCGACCTGCCGGTGGCGCTGGGCAAGACCATCCAGAACGAAACCTTCGTGTTCGACCTGGCCAAGATGCCGCACCTGCTGGTGGCGGGGGCCACCGGGCAGGGGAAATCGGTGGGGCTGAACGCCATTATCACCTCGCTGCTCTACAAAAAGCACCCTGCGGAGCTGAAATTCGTGCTGGTGGATCCGAAAAAGGTGGAACTTACCTTGTACGCGAAGCTCGAAAAGCACTTCCTCGCCAAGATGCCGGACGCCGAGGAGGCAATCATCACCGATACGCAGAAGGTCATTTATACCCTGAATTCGCTCTGCATCGAGATGGATGCCCGATACGACCTGCTGAAGGCGGCCAAAGTGCGGAATATCAAGGAGTACAACGAGAAATTCATCAACCGCCGTCTCAATCCGGAAAAGGGGCACCGGTTCCTGCCCTACTTCGTGGTGATCGTGGACGAGTTCGCCGACCTGATCATGACCGCCGGACGCGAGATCGAAACCCCGATCGCCCGTATCGCGCAGCTGGCGCGGGCGGTGGGAATCCACTTGATTATCGCCACCCAGCGGCCCACCACCAATATCATTACCGGGGTAATCAAGGCCAACTTCCCCGCCCGTATCGCCTTCCGGGTGACGAGCATGATCGACTCCCGCACCATTCTCGACCAACCGGGGGCCAACCAGCTTGTCGGGCGCGGGGATATGTTGATCTCCACGGGCAACGAGGTGACGCGCGTACAGTGCGCCTTTATCGACACGCCGGAGGTGGATCGCATCACCGATCACATCGAACACCAGCAGGGATACACGACGGCATACGAATTGCCGGAATACACGCCGGAAGGGGAAGAATCCTCATCGGTAAGCGGGGACGTGCTGACCAAACGCGACTCGTTATTCGAGGAGGTGGCACGGTATGTGGTAGCTAACCAGATGGGATCGGCATCGACTATCCAGCGCAAATTCTCGATCGGCTTCAACCGGGCGGGACGGCTGATCGACCAGCTCGAAGCGGCGGGCATCGTCGGGCACAGCGAAGGGGGCGGCAAACCGCGGCAGGTTCTGGTCAGCGACCCGATGTCGCTGGAAATGATACTCGACAATCTATCTTAACGATGAAAAAACTACTGATTATCTGCCTGCTGGGCCTCTTCGCCACCGGCGCATCGGCCGACGGGCAGTCCGAAGCCATTCTGGGCAAGCTGCGCGAAAAGGTGCGCTCCTATACCAGTTATACACTCGACTTCACGGCGGCCATCGAAGGCGAGGGTGCCGTAAAGGGGAATTTGACGGTCAGCGGCCGCCGGTTCTCAGCCAAAGTCCGGGGACAGGAGCTGTACTACGACGGGACGACGCTGTGGAATTACATCCCGCAGCAAGAGGAGGTGACCATCGAGCGGCTCGACCCGAACAATCCCAGCGTGCTCTCGAATCCGTCGAAACTGATGAACATCGACCCGAAGGATTACAACCACCGGTCGCTGCCGGGCGTAACCGACACAAAGGGCAAGACTTTGCAGGTCGTGGAACTGACTCCCAAAGAAAAGACGCCGGATTACACCTCCATGACCTTGTATATCGACCCGGCGACCTCGTTGCCGGTGCGCATCACCATCGCCACCCCGTCGTCGGAGAATCCGATCGAATTACAGTTGGAAAAGCTGCAACCCGGCGTACCTGTGAGCGAAGACACTTTCCGGTTCGACGCCAAAAGGCATCCGGGTATCGAGGTGATCGACTTCCGGTAGGATACTTCGGGCAGGGAACGGTTTCCCTGCCCGGACTTTTTCAGGCACTCCGGGCCCGATGGCCTTTCGAGGGACATAAACGGATAACATGGGACTTGACGTTACCTTAACAAGGCAATATCTACCATCACTTTCATGCGGGTGGCGACTGATAACCGGATGGTTCCGTCCGTGAAATAAAATCAGCGCGAAGCTTCGGCATGATATCGGTTCAAAGGCTTGACGACGTCTATTTCCGCCACCGACGAAAGTGTCCCAGCCATAAATCCGCCGAAACAAAAAGAGCGCAGCGGCTTTCTACCATGGTAGAAAGCCGCTGCGCTCGTATAGTCAGTAACGCTTCCTCAGCTTTACTTCTGGATCATATCGGACGGATCGCGCATCACCATGCTCTTGGCGATACGGAGCTTCACTCCGTTATCGACCTCGATCAGCACGCTCTCGTCGTTCACTTCCTTAACGGTGCCGTAGATACCGCCGGCGGTGATCACTTTCGTACCGTTTTCCAGCGTGCTGCGGAACCGGTTCAGTTCTTTCTGGCGTTTCTGCTGGGGACGGATCATAAAGAAGTACATTACCACGAAGATCAGTACCATCATCCCGATGAACGACCAGTTGCTGCCTCCCGCCGCAGCGCCGCCCTGGGCCGCCTGAAGCATGATTGTGTTGAGTGTCATGAATTTTTCTGTTTTATTTAGTTGTTTTTATTGTTTTCTCCGTAACTTATAACGGAATCCCAGCCCGTTTAGTGCAAATGCCGTGCAAAATTCCTTGCAGGCATTCGTACCGCATCAGTTTTTCCCCGGCATGTAGACCTCCCCATCCAGGTAAACCGTGGCGCACTGCCGCTCGGCGGTAATGATCTCGATCGACTTGAACTGCTGCCCGAAGCGTCCCCGGCTGTCGAAGCGCCACGTCACCGTGATGCTGTCCCCCGCCGGGACTGGCGCCGGATCATAATCCGCCGTCGTGCACCCGCAACCGGTGATCATCTGTACGATCACCAACGGCTTGTCCGAAACATTGGCCACCCGGAACCTGCCCTCAACCACGTCCCCCTCCGCGATCCGCCCCATCGCGATGGTATCGTAAGAGCGCGCCGACACATAGTCCCCTTTCGGATTGAGGTTCGCGCTGTCCGCCAACGGCAAGGCCACCGTCAGCAAATCAGCCTCCCCGCAGTCAGCCGAAGAATTCCCCGAGGAAGAACGTCCCCCGCAAGCGACGACACCCCATGCTGCCAAACATGCGGTCAATATAGAGATAAATAATCTACGCATTATTCGTCGGTTTATCTTTCGAAACGGCCGTGTCGATCAGTCCCCGTCCCGTTTTGGCGATCTTGCCCTCCTCGGTCAGCCACACCACCAGCTTGTCGAGTATCCCGTTCACGAACACGCTGCTGCCCGGCGTGGAATAGTATTTCGATATTTCGATGAACTCGTCCAGGGTCACCTTCACCGGAATGGTCGGGAACTGGATCAGCTCGGTAATAGCCGCCAGCATAATGAGTTTATCCATGAAAGCGATCCGGTCGAAGTCCCAGTTCTGGGTGAACTTGTCGATATAGCCGAAATACTCCTCATGGTTGACCAGAGCCTTGCGGAACAGCGTTTCCACATACTCCTTGTCATCGTCGTTCTTGTACATCGGCATGACATCGAGGTCGGCCGACCTCTCGTTCAGGAACCCGATGGTCCGCATGGCCAGCCCCAGGCAATAAGAGATGTCGTCGACCCAGTACATCGACATCTCCTCCAGCGCCTCTTCGAAATAGTCGTTATCCTCGATATGGGTCGAAAGGAAATCGGTCACGAACCGGCGGTCGGCGGCGAAAGCCTCTTTCTCACTTTCGGGCACCACCGACTCCATGTACCGTTTGTAATACGGCGCAGCGGTCATATCCTGGTAAAGCCGCTTGATGAGCGCCTGCTGCCCCTTCCAGCTTGCCTTGCAGCGGGTCATGGCGTCGGCCAGCACGGTGCTCTCCTCAATCTTTGCGATCACCCGGTTGTCCACGAATCGCCGGTTCGGATTCAAATCCTCCTCCGTAGGCATCATTTTGGCCTGCCCGATAGCGATCCGCTCGCGCGCCACTTCGGCCACTTCGCCGATAAGGGCGATCATCATCAGGTACAGCTCATAGCTTTTCTGAATGCTCACGGTCAGTTCTTTCCCGGAACGGATAAGCGATTCTTCCCCGGATTGGAAATAACTGTAGAGCGATTTGACGGTCTTGATGCGGAGCAGTCGGCGACTAAGCATGGAAACAACGGTATATGGTAATGTACGATAAAAAGATATCCCGCCAAGGGTCTGCGGCCCCCCGGAACAGAAAACTGCGCTGATTAATATTCGTCTTCGTTGAAGAAGAAGTCGTCCTTGCTCGGATAGTCCGGCCAAATATCCTCGATACTTTCGTAGATCTCGCCCTCGTCCTCGATCTCCTGTAGGTTCTCGATCACCTCCAGCGGAGCGCCCGAACGAATGGCATAGTCGATCAGCTCGTCTTTGGTGGCGGGCCAGGGTGCATCTTCGAGTTTGGATGCCAGTTCAAGTGTCCAGTACATAGTTTTCGCGTGTTTGTTAACTCTCACCTTTCCAGGAACAGTCGGTCTCCGGAAGTCGCAAAAATAACAAATTTTTCGGGATACAATCGGCAGGGGGTCATTATTTTTTCGGTTCCCAGCGTACATCCGCCGCACCCAGGTCGTACCCCAGCCTCCGCCCCAGGGCGTAAAAGTAATCCGACAGCCGGTTCAGGTACCCTCTGACCACTTCGGGCACGTCGGGATATTGCCCGGCGGCGCTGACCATCCGCCGCTCGGCGCGACGGCAGACCGTCCGGCAAATATGGCTGTAAGAGAGCTGCGGATGTCCGCATGGCAGGGTGAAATGCCGCAGTTCGGGCAATCCCTCCTGCAACTCGTCTATATGCTTTTCCAACCGCGCGATGTCATCGGGAAATACCTGCGGCAGTTTGGCCATCAGGGTGTCTTCCGATGCCAGCAGGGACGCACAGCTCATCAACCTGTCGAGCACCCATTCCAGCTGTTTTTTTTCTTCCTGGTGCTTTTCGCCAAGCATGTCGTGCAGGTAACCGGTATGGGCCATCAGTTCGTCGACGGTGCCGTATGCCTCGATCCGCGGATCGGTCTTCGGCGCCCGCGTACCGCCTACCAACGAGGTGGTCCCTTTATCTCCTGTCCGTGTGTATATTTTCATCCCTTAATAATTATTCCTTCGTTTAATTTCACGGCTGCTCAGGATCGCCGGAGCCAGCGGGGGCGCAATCGCGTCGCGTAAGCGGCAAGAATTGCAGCCCTCCGCCCGGGGTGGGTTGCCCTTCGGGCTTCCTCCTGGTGCCTCAGCCATCCAAGCTGGCTTGGCGGCTCTCGGCTACTGCGTCGGTTCGGCCTGCGCGGCTCGCAATGCTCGCCGCCAGTACCCGGAAGCCGCTCTTCCGAAGATTTGCCTCCCTCCGGGACCGCGCGCCGGGCGAAATCTGTTCTTTTCAGTTTACGCTGAAAAGGTCATCTTTCGCTGGTCGAGCGTGGCGCGCACCCTTCGGGTGTTTTGTCGAACCTGCCGATTGCGAAATAACCCGCACTTAGAGGCGACTGCGCTCCCGCGCGGGGGCGTGTGCCCACGCCGGGCGGCCGATACTACGTATCGCTTAATCTTAAACGAACGGTTATTTTTGCAGGGCCGGATGTTCGTTGATCCGGTCCGACTCGACCACCCCATCCCTCAGGCGCACGATACGCCGCGCATGACGCGCGATATCCTCCTCGTGCGTCACCACGATCACCGTGTTCCCCGACTCATAGATCCGCTCGAACAAGTGCATGATATCGATCGAAGTCTTCGTATCCAGGTTGCCCGTCGGTTCGTCCGCCAGGATGATCGACGGATTATTGATCAAAGCACGGGCCACAGCCACCCGCTGCCGCTGGCCGCCGCTCATCTCGTTCGGCTTGTGCTCCATGCGGTCGCCCAGCCCCACGCTATGCAGGGCCTCGTCCGCCCGGTGCAGCCGCTTCGACTTCGACACCCCCGCATAGATCAACGGCACCGCCACATTCTCCAGAGCCGTATAGCGCGGCAGCAGGTTGAACGTCTGGAACACGAAGCCGATCTCCTTGTTGCGCACCTCCGCCAGCTCATCCTCGTCCATATGGCTCACATCCGTACCGTTTAGCACATAGCGGCCCGAAGTCGGCGTATCCAGGCAGCCCAGGATATTCATCAGCGTCGATTTGCCCGAACCCGACGGCCCCATGATCGCCACATAATCGTTGCGCCAGATCTTCAGGTCCACGCCCGCCAGCGCGTGCACCTCCTGCGTGCCGACCACATAAGTCTTCCGTATGTTTTCGATCGAAATGATCTCTTCGTGGTTTTCCATAAGAGTGCAAGTTAGTCAATTTCTGATGCGGAAGAACTGCTTCTGCAATTTCGGGTCGAAAAAGAGCACCACGAGGCCCTGCAAATGCGCCACCACCGCATGCGTCCCCTCATACCACGCCTCGAACTCCCTCCGTTCCTGCGCCGAACGGAACGGCTCCCGAAGCAAGACCACCGCCGGCGGAGAATCGAGCGCCAAAAGCTCCGATACCGACCCCACAGCAGCCACATTCTCCGCCCCGTACCGACTGATGATAGCCGCCTGAAGCGCCCGGCGACGGTTAGGCAAGACTACCTCGCGGATAAAACGGTACATCATCGGCGAGTGTACCGCATAGCCCCGCCAATGCGTAGCCGTGAAAGCGTGCCGAAGGCGCGTATAAAACTGGTATCCCGTCATTTACTTACCTCCTGCAACCGCTTTTCCCGCCAAGTAACCCGTCGATAAAGCCACCTGTATATTATAGCCTCCGGTATCCGCATCGATGTCAAGCAGCTCACCGGCAAAATAGAGTCCCTTAATTTTCAAAGATTCCATCGTCCGCGGATCGACCTCCGACAGATCGACCCCGCCCGCCGTAACGATCGCTTCGGTGAACGGCCGGTAGTCCCGCACCGGGAACCGCCACCCTTTCAAAGCACCGACAAGCCGCTCGCTGTCAGCCGCCGACAGGGAATCCAAAGTTTTCGACACGGACAATCCCGCCTCCTGGGCGATTACCGTCCGCAGCTGCGGCGGTAATAATTTCTGCAACAACACCTTAACCGGCGCATCACCACCGAGTCCCGAAATTTCCCGTTCGATGCGGTTCCTCAGCTTCTCGGCCGAAAGCGCCGGTTTCAGGTCGATAACCGCCTCCACCCGCCTGCCGTCCGCAACGGCGTCCACCGCCGTTCGGCTCACCTGCAAAACGATCGCCCCGCCCATCACCCCGTCCGCCGTGAACTCCATCTCGCCGAACCTCCGCTCCGCCGCCTCGCCGTCCACAACCAACGACAACTCCACATTTCGCAAGGCCAACCCTTTAAGACCGGCAGGTACCGAAATCTCCAGCGGCACCAGCGACGGCCTCAGCGGTTCGATCCGGTGTCCCGCCTCGTAAGCCATCTCGTGACCCTCGCCCGTGGAGCCCGTCGCCGGATAGCTCACCCCGCCCGTGGCCAGCAACACCGCCTTAGCCGAAACATGCTCCCCTGACTCCAAAATCACCCCCCGGATAAGATCGTCCGAGATCATCAACGATGCCACCGGCGCATGGCACCGGATTTCGACCCCGCACCGTTCCGCCCACGACACCAAAGCATTCGCTACATCCCAAGCCCTGCCCGAAGCCGGGAAAAGACGTCCTCCCCGTTCACAGACAAGCGGCACGCCCAAAGCCCCGACAAACCGCATCGTTGCCCGGTTGTCGAACGCCTCGAACGCCGGCTTGAAAAATTCCGTTCCCTGCCTCACCTTCGCGAGAAACTCCTCCCGCGAACGGTCATTGGTCACATTGCACCGCCCCTTGCCCGTGATGCGCAGCTTCCGCGCCGGCTTCTCCATCTTCTCCAGCAACAGCACACGCCTCGCGCCCGACGAAGAGGCCGTCCCCGCCGCCATCAAGCCCGCAACCCCGCCGCCAACCACGATCAGATCATACATGGCGCAGCGCCTCAACAGATTTGGCCACCCGCTCCGGATCGGTAATATCCCGCGCAAACTCCTCGACCGTCACCGTCCCCCCCATCGACACCCGCTCGTTGCGGTACTCCATCC
>CANQXP010000029.1 GCA_947627885.1 uncultured Rikenella sp. | reverse complement strand
CCGGCCAGCACACTGGCAAGTGTTTTAGTGAACGTTCGCATAGTGGTAGAAGTTAGGGAGGGCGTAGCCGCCCGTGGTGTTAGTAGTATTCCAAATATAATTATAATCATGACTTTATCATATTAAAACATAAAAAAGATTTAAAATAGCTTGATGATACGGCTTTTATAAAAAATCTTTATATTTGGGTTACGAAAACAATCACATAAACCAATAGCAAATGAAGCAATTAGCAGTAGGGATCGACATCGGGGGAACCAACTCGGTTTACGGGTTGGTGGACCGTGAGGGGAACATGTACGGCGAGGGCGTGGTGCCCACCAAGAATTACCCGGACTTCGACCAGTACCTCGAAGAGCTTTATATCGGCATCCAGAGCCTGGTGAAGAACCTCGACGGCGAGTACGAGATCATCGGCATCGGCATTGGGGCACCGAACGCCAACTACTACAACGGGACGATCGAGTATGCGGCCAACCTGATCTGGCAGGGGGTGATCCCGTTCGTCGAAAAGATGAAACGCTACTACCCGACGATTCCGGTGCTGATTACGAACGACGCGAACGCGGCGGCTATCGGCGAGATGGTCTACGGGGCGGCCAAGGGGATGAAGGATTTTATCGTGGTCACCTTAGGGACGGGTCTCGGAAGCGGCTTCGTGGCCAACGGGCAGCTGATCTACGGCCATGACAGCTTTGCGGGAGAGCTGGGACACGTGATCGTCAACAAGACGGCGAGCGCGCGCGTCTGCGGCTGCGGCAGGAAGGGGTGTCTGGAGACCTATGTGTCGGCCACCGGGATCAAGCGGACTGCATTCAAGTTACTGGCCGACCATATCGAGGACAGCGAGTTCCGCAACTACAGCTTCAACGAGTTGACGGCGGAGATGATCACCAAGGCGGCTCTGAATGGGGACAGGCTGGCGATCGAGGCGTACGAATACACGGGGATGATCCTGGGACAGGCCTTGGCGGATGCGGTGACCATCACCTCCCCGGAGGCGATCTTCCTGTTCGGGGGGCTGGCCAAGGCGGGCAAGTATATTTTCGAGCCGACCAAGAAGTACATGGAGATGCACATGCTCTCGAACTTCCGCAACAAGGTCAAGCTGCTGCCGTCGGGCATCGACGGGAAGAATGCGGCGGTGCTGGGCGCTTCGGCCCTGATCTGGCAACAGCTCGAAGGACAGCAGGCGTAATTTTCGCCGCGGGACTTCCACGTTTATATACTAAGTGGGGCGCAAATGATTTTGCGCCCCACTTGTATTATCATATAGTATATCCGTTACTGCTTCCGCCCCTCTCCCGCGCCCATCGGCCGCACCAGGTCGCTGATCTCGGTCACCCGGTCGGTCCACCCGTTCATCACCACCGCCGGCGAATGGGTCGCCAGGATAAGCTGCAAATGGGGATTCAGGCTCTGCACATCCTCGATCAGCCGCCGCTGCCAGTCGAAATGGAGCGATATCTCCGGCTCGTCCATAATCATGATGAACTCCCGCCCCCCCTGTATCAATACCGTGGTCAGGATGATGAGGATCTGCTTCTCGCCCGACGAAAGCTGGTAAGGCTGGATCGTCATCCCGTATTTGGTCTTGAACCGGAGCGTGTCGCTCTCGCGGTCAACCTGCTTGCCCGTGGATTCCAGCAAGGCGTCGATAATGTCGAAATACTGCGTTTTCCGCACCGTCAGCGATTGTATCTCGGCCGCGCTCAGCCCCGCCTGCAACGCCGCGATCACCCTCTTTCCCATCTCCAGCTGATAGGTGAGGTAGCGGTTCTGCAACCGGTACAGCTCCCAGTCCAGGTAAGTGGCGACCGTCCCGTCCGACAGCTTGTAGATCGCCTCGCTCTCCTGCAGCGTGGTATCGAACGTGCTGATAACGGACACATTGTATATGGAGGGATCGAACGGCCGTTCCGAACTGACCCCCGTGCCGTCCGTGAACTCCACTTCGATGGCCTGCATCCGGCACCGGTGCCCCGTCGAAATGGTGCCCAGCGTGAACATGTCGCTCAGGCAGCGCAGCACGGTGCTTTTCCCGCTCCCGTTGCTGCCCGCGAGGATATTGACCTCCGGGGTCAGCTCCCACACCAGGTCGCAGACGTTCCACAACCCCCTGACCTCGATCTTGCGTATATATACCCCTTCCATACTCGTGCCTTTCTGTGAGTGTTACATCTTTTCGACCACCTCGCGCACCAAAGCGCACAGCCGCGGCATCGCCCGGTCGCCCGCCTCGATCACTTCGGCGTGCGTCAGCTTCGGCCCCCCGAACAACTGCGCAGGCTCTCCCGTCAGGGTATTGGTGATCAGCGAAAATCCCAGCACCCGCACCCCCTGGTGGCGCGCCACGATCACCTCCGGGGTGGTGGACATCCCGATGGCGTCGCCGCCGATCCCCCTGAAATAACGCACCTCCGCCGGCGTCTCGTAGCTCGGCCCGGTGGACCCCACATAAACGCCCTGCCGCAGATTCGTACCCTGCGCCAAAGCCACGGCATGCGCCAGAGAGATGAGTTTCCGGTCGTACGGTTCGCCCATATCCGGGAACCGCACACCCAACTCCGGATCATTAGCCCCCACCAACGGATTCGGGATCAGGTTGATATGGTCTTCGATAGCCATGATATCCCCCACCTCGAAAAGCGGGCACAGCCCCCCCGCCGCATTGGAAACGATCAGCGTTCCGATCCCCAGGCAGCACATCGCCCGCACGGGAAGCACCACGTCCTGAATGGAATATCCCTCATAATAGTGCACCCGCCCCTCCATCGCGATCACGTACTTTCCCCCTAACCTGCCATAGATAAACCGTCCCCGGTGCCCGGCAACGGTCGAGCGCGGGAAGTCGGGGATCTCGCTGTAATCCAGCGTCCCGACCACCTCGATCGCCGCGGCCAGCGCCCCAAGCCCGGAGCCCAGCACGATCCCCACCTCCGGCGCCGGCAGTCCGCCGCCCTCGACAGTGCCGCCGGGCATATCCGTCCAGTACCTTTCGGCGGCAATGTTGAGCCTACTCCGGATGAAGCATGTTGTATTTTTGATTCTCTCTGACATATTGATCCAGTTGCCTGCGGAAATCGCACTCCTTGTTTTCGAGGAACTCCACACGGATGGATACGTAGTAGAGCCTCCGCTTGATATCGTCGCTGATCTTGCGGCTGTTCATCAGCCGCACGGCGTCCTTCTCGGTCACCACCACCACGGTATCGGCCGGCAAAGCGGCCAGCGCCGTCTCGACGGCGTGAATATCTTTCATCTTGAACGTATAGTGGTCGCCGAAGATAAAGGTCTTCACCACGTCGTAATCCTTCCTGAGGTCTTCGATAAACCGCGTCGGGTTGGCGATCCCGGCCATCGCCGCCACCGGCGTTCCCGCTTTCAGGGTCGCCTCCTGCCCGTATCCCGGATAGAGCGGCACCGGGGCCTGCGAAACGAAATGGGTGAAATAGAGGCTCTGGTAGGGATAGAGGTCGAGGTTCTTGCTCACGATCCGGTAATCCAACGGTTTAAGCTCCTCCGGACATTTCGTGACGATCACGATCTGGGCCCGTACCAGCTGCGCCCGCCTGTCCCTGAGCCGTCCCATCGGCAGCAGGTGGTCTTCGTACACCGGGCAGCCGTAGTCCATCAGCACGATATTGACCCACGGTTCCACGTACCGGTGCTGGAAGGCGTCGTCCAGGATGATGAGGTTCACCTCCGGATGCGCCGCGCGCAGCTTCTCGATCCCCTCGACCCGCTTTTCGCACACCGCCACCGGGATGTGCGGATACTTGAGCTTGATCTGTTTCGGCTCGTCGCCGATCTTCTTGAACGAGCTGCCCACCGTGGCCAGCAAGAAGCCTTTGGTCTTGCGCTTGTAGCCCCGCGAGAGCACGGCCACTTTGAACTCCCCGTCGAGCAGCTCGATCAGCCGTTCGGTGTGCGGCGTCTTGCCCGTTCCGCCCACGGTGATATTGCCCACGCAGATGATCGGGATGTCGAACTCGCGGCTTTTGAGCACGCCCCAGTCGAACAGCCGGTGCCGGATGTCGATGATCCCCCCGTATATCCATGCCAGCGGGGCGGCGAGTATTTTAGCCAACAGTGTCAATTTCCCGAACCCTTTAGAATTGTATTTCGAACCGATAAGGCATAGCCGCCTTGACCCCTTGATCCATCACCATTTCGCGCACGCGCACCGCCTCGGCCCCCAGACCTTGCAGTTTGCCTCCGCCCATGACCTTCATCATCGCCGAGGTGGTCAGCGATCCCAGTATCGAGGCGAACGACGAGCTTTCCGGCGCCGGATACTGCCGCACGACGTAATCGTCCGGCTCCAGCCCGGCATGCTCCGTGGCGATCCGTATCGCATCGCGCAGCGTTCCCGTACAATCCGCCAGCCCGTTCTCCATCGCCTGCACACCCGTCCACACACGCCCTCCCGCCATGGCATCCACGCTGTCCACCGGCAGGTTACGCCCTTGCGCCACCAACCCCACGAACCTCGAATAGACGGTGTCCACCCCGTTCTGGATATAGAGGCGCTCCGCCGTCGTGAGCGGGCGGAAAAGGTTGCCCATGTCCGCGCTCCGGTTGGTCCGCACCACGTCGGCGGTCAGTCCCAGATGCTCCCGCGCCCCCTCTTCGACATTGAACAACAGGCCGAACACGCCGATCGATCCCGTCAAGGTGGTCGGCGCGGTCACGATATACCCGGCTCCGCAGCTGATATAATATCCACCCGATGCGGCATAGCTCCCCATCGACACAATCACCGGCTTCTCCTGGGCCGTGAGGTAAACCTCGCGCCAGATTATATCCGCCGCCAACGCACTGCCGCCCGGACTGTTGACCCGGAGCACCACGGCTTTCACTTCGTCATCTTGACGCACTTTCGACAGTGTCTCCGCCAGCGCATTCCCCACGATCTGTTTGTTCTTATCCCCCGCGTCCACGATCTCCCCGTCGGCATAGACCAGGGCGATCTCGTTGGACGACATCGCGTTCCCCATCGTCGTGCGCCCCAGCCCGCCCCTGCCGGCGGAGCGATACGAGGTTAGCGGCAGTATCCGCGGCTTACCGGACGAATCCTGCCCGGACAGCCGGGCCAGCTCCTGGGTCATTTGGTCGCGGTAATAGAGGCTGTCCACGAAGCCGAGCCGCATGGCATCCACCGGGGTAGCCACGGCCAGCCGCGACGCATAGGCCTGCAAGCTGTCGGCCACGAGCTCCCGGCTCTCGGCGATCTCGCTGACGAGGTAGTCCCAGACGGAGCTGGTCATGGATTCCATCTGCAACCGGTTTTCGTCGCTCAGGTGGTCGAGGATAAAGGGTTCGCCGGCCCCTTTGAATTTCCCGTGCCGGATCAGTTCGGCCTGTACGCCGAGTTTGTCGAGCAACCCTTTGTAGAACATGACGTTGGAGGCCAGCCCCTGCCAGGCCAGCCCGCCCTGGGGATTGAGGCACACTTTGTCGCCCACCGAAGCAAGGTAGTACCCGCCCTGCGAGTAGACGTCGGCGTAGGAGACGACGAATTTCCCGCTCTCGCGGAATTCGGCGAGGGCCTGCCGCAGTTCGTACAGGGTGGAGACGGACGAGGGTATGGCCATGGGCACGTTGAGGTAGATCCCGTCGATATCGGGGTCTTCGGCGGCTTTGCCGATCAGGGTCACGGCTTCGTAAAGGGTGGTCTGCTCGCGGAAGCTGAATTCGTTGTAGTCGAACAGGTCGAGGGCGTTGCCTCTGGCTTTGTCGACGAAGGGCTGCGCCAGATCGATGCGCAAAACGGTATGGGGCCGCATAACGGCGACTTTCCCGCTGCCTGACCCGATGGACCCGACCATGCTGATCAACGCGGCGAGCATAATGAAACTCAATATCACGAACGCGATGCCGCTGACGACGATGGCCAGCAAACACGCAAAAAAGGTCTTGAAAAAACTATTCATCACTCATTGTATCTTTAACTGTTCGTTTTATTACTACCCGCAGGCAACCGTCCCTTTCTTGAAAGAAAGGGACCCAAAGAACTTTTGAGATAGCTGCGCTACTCCTTAGGCTCCGCAAAGCTCACTTTTTGGCGAACGGGCGGGGCTGGCCCGAAGGGCTTTACGCCCCGACCGTTGCGCCAAACATAAGGCGTTCGGCAGACTGAGTTCCTCGGCAGGCTGCTCTAAAAGTTTTTGGTGCCGCTTTTTACAAAAAGCGGCAGTCCCATACGGGGGTAGTGAATAAACGAACGGTTAAAATGCTAATTTGCGCTAAGATACAATTTTTTCGGGAGAGTATCGAAAATTGCAGAATAATTGAGTATCTTGGAAGACCGGTATTCACAATAAGATATCACAAAAAACAAGCGAAATGGTTAATAAAGTTATTCTGATAGGGAACGTAGGGGCCGAGCCCGAAGTCCGGGCCCTGGAGACAGGTGTAAAGATGGCCCGGTTGCGGATCGCCACCACCGAACGCATTTACAACGCCTCCACCGGCGAGAAACGCGAGCACACCGAATGGCACACCGTCGTGCTGTGGCGTGGCCAGGCCGACTTCGCCGAAAAATATATCCATAAAGGGAGCCAGGTTTATGTCGAAGGCAAGATCCGCTCCCGCGAGTGGACCGAGGAAGCCACCGGGAACAAGCGCTACGCCATCGAGATACTGGCCGACGAGATAAGGCTCCTGGGCGGACAGCGGCGGAACGACGGCCACTACGGCGACCAACGCCCGCAACCGCAAACCCAGGCGGCGGCACAGCCCGCGCAACAAGGAATGCAGACAGGTACTGCCGCGCCGCAGCTGCCCAAAGACGCCGACGACCTGCCGTTTTAGACCCTTCTTACGCCGGGACAGCCGAAGGCGAATTTTCGTACCTTCGCGCTATGCCTAAAATAAAATTCCGATATAGCAGCGCCCCCGCACCGTCCCCTATCGCCGACGACGTGGAGCGCAAAATCGACTGGTACCGTCAGCGGGGCCATGAAGTTCCCCCGCGCAAACTCATCAAAACCCCGGAACAGATCGAAGGCATCCGGCTCAGCGGGATCGTCAACACCGGCGTGCTCGACCTGGTCGAAAGTTCGATCCGGCCGGGAATGAGTACGGCCGAGATCGACCGCCTCGTGTACGACTACACCGTCTCGCACGGAGCCGTGCCCGCGCCGTTGAATTACGGAGGGTTCCCGAAAAGCGTCTGCACCTCCGTCAACGAAGTGGTGTGCCACGGCATACCCGACGAAAAAGTCCTCCTCCGAGAGGGGGATATCGTCAACGTGGACGTCTCCACGATCCTAAACGGCTACTACTCGGATGCGTCGCGGATGTTCCTGATCGGGGAGGTCCCGGCGGAAAAGCGGCGGTTGGTCGAGGTGACGAAAGAGTGCCTGCGCATCGGGGCCGAAGCCGCCAAACCATACGGATTCGTCGGGGACATCGGGGCTGCGATCCAGCGGCACGCCGAGAAAAACGGCTACTCGGTGGTGCGCGACCTGTGCGGGCACGGCGTCGGGCTGGAATTCCACGAAGAGCCGGAAGTGGCCCACTACGGGCACCGGGGTACCGGGATGCTGCTGGTGCCCGGCATGGTTTTCACCATCGAGCCGATGATCAACATGGGCGACTGGCGCGTGACCGTCGACGAGCGAGACGGCTGGACGGTGCGCACCCGCGACGGACTGCCGTCGGCACAGTGGGAACACACTTTCGTGATGACCGGTAACGGACTGAAGATCCTGACGCACTAAGCTTGGTCGGGATGCGCCGCATGGCGCTCGTACCGCCGGTAAAAGACCAGCAGCAGCGAAAAGCCGACCAAAGCGACCGGGGCTGCGATCAGGGCCGGATACTGGTATCCCAGCCCGGCGCGCAGCGGCAGGCCGCCGACATACGCCCCCAGCGCATTGCCGAGATTGAAAGCCACCTGCGCGCTGGCTGCGCCCAGCATCTCGCCGCCGGGCGAGTAGCGGATCAACAGGATCTGCTGCGGGCTGGAGACAGCGAACAGGCCAGCCGTACAGCAGCACATCAACAGGACAGACAGCCATCCGATCCCGGAGAAAAAGAAGATCGAAAGCAGGATCACGAAGATACACCCCTGCGTGACCATCGCCACGCGGCCCGGCATATAGATATCCGACAACTTGCCCCCCGCCAGGTTCCCCGCCACCATCCCCGCCCCGGCGAGGATCATCAGCAGCGAAACGCTCTCCGGCCGGAATCCAGACACGTGGGTCAGCAGCGGGTTGATGTAACTGTACCAGCAGAATACGCTCCCGTTGCCGAACATCGTCGCCCCGATGATAAGCCACGGCGCGAGGTGCTTCAGGAACCGGAATTGCCCTTTGAAACCGGTGTCGGGCAACCCCTCTACCGGGGGCACCCACCGCCGGATGCAGAACAGGGTCGCCACGCCCCACGCGCCGACCAGCAGGAACGGCACACGCCACGAGACGGCGTTGCTGAGCCAAGTCCCCAGCGGCACGCCAAACAGGTTGGCGACCGTCATCCCGGCGAACATGATCGACACGGCGGTGGAACCTTTCCCTGGGTCGGCCAGTTTCGAGGCGACGATCGACCCGACGCCGAAATAGGCCCCGTGCGGCAGCCCGGAGATAAACCGGGCCGCGAGCAGCGTCCAGAAGTTCGGCGCGAGACTGGCGAAAATATTCCCGGCCATAATCACCGAGACCAGCACCAACAAAATATGCTTGAGCGGGAATTTCCGGGCCAGCACCAGCGTCGGCGCGCCCACGCAGACCCCGATGGCATAGGCCGAGATCAGGTGGCCCGCCGTGGCGATGCTGACCTTCATTTCGGCAGCCACGTCGGGCAGGATGCCCATCATCACGAATTCGGCGATGCCGAGCCCCAGCGTGCCAAAAGCCAGGGCGATCAGGCTTTTCTTCATAACGTCCCGATTTTTCGAAGGCCCAAAAATAGCCAATAATCCAACCCGTTATTCAATTTCCGTACCGGGACGGCGGGAAATTTTTCAGGAACGAAGAAGAACCTGCCGGGCATTAAAATCGCTATCTTTACCCGGTAACGATTCCGTCCCCAATGAAAGCCTACCTTTTCCTGCTGGCCGCGATCCTCTTCGAGATCGGCGCCACCACGACCCTCAAAATGACCGAGCAGTTCACCCGCCCGGTGCCGAGCATCCTGACCGTGATCGGCTACGGCGCAGCGTTCTACTGCCTGAGCCTCGCCCTGCGGACTATCCCGGTGGGCATCGCCTATGCCATCTGGTCGGGCGTGGGCATCGTCTTCATCGCCCTGATCGGGTGGCTCGCCTTCAAACAGCGGCTCGACCTGCCGGCCATTATCGGCCTGCTGATGATCGTGGGCGGGGTGCTCATTATCAACGTGTTCTCCAAAACGGCCGGACACTAATTCCGGTTAGGCGGCGTTTCCGGCCTTTCGGGCGGGGAAAAGGGCCGTTTCGTCTATTTTATTCCCTCCCGCCCGGCAACGGCGCTACTTTTACGCCTGTTAACCACTAACACGTAAAAGCTATGAAAACAAGACAGATCGCCCGGTGGGCCGTGGCCGCCGTATTCGCGCTCGGCGCACAGTTGGCCGGGGCGTAGCCCGGCGGGGATTTCGGAGGTGACTTCGCAGGCGGCATGCCTCCTTTCCCCGGCGAAGGATTCTCAAGACAACAAACCGTGCGGCCCGACAACAAAGAGGCCGCCCGGCGGATGACCGACGAAATGCAGCGGTCGCTGGCGCTGACCGACAAACAGTACAAAAAAGTCTATAAGTTGAACCTGAAATGGCTCGACGCCCGTTCGGGAACTCCGACGGAAGAAACCCGGCCGACACCTCCGGCGGGCGAATTCGGAAACGATGAAAGAGACCGGTTCGACGAAGGTCTGAGGTCCGGAAACCGTTCACCGGAACGCCAACAAGCCCCAGAACCCAGGGACGGGATGCAGGGCTATGGCCTCAACGAGCCTTCGGACGAGGAGCTGGCAGCCCGGAATGCCCGACTGAAAAAGGTGCTGACCGCGGAGCAGTACGCCGAATGGCAGAAGAGGGAGGCCGCCCGAAGCAGCCACGAGCACAGGAAGCAGTCGGGCGACCGCTTCCGGAAAGAGTAATCCGGGAGGGAACTATTCCTTTTTTTAACAGACCGTTTTGCAATGCCAGAGCGGTTCGCAGCATCCGGGGCAAGCCGCCGGGCTAACGAACGGGAAACGGCCTCTCAAAATCGAGAGGCCGTTCTTTATACCTGTCAGACGCCTACCGCCCCGTCACCAGAAGGTATTTCGCCAGCTTTACCCGGTAATCCGCGCTGGCATCGGTCAGCAGGTCGCGTCCCTGCTGCAACAACGTCTGCGCATCCAGCAGGTCGGTCAGCGACACCGTCCCCGCCTTGAAATAATCCTCGTTCAGCCGCAGGTTCTCCGTCGCCGAAGCGATCGTCTTCCGCGCCAGCAGGATCTGCTTGTAAGCCTCCTGCAACTCGTTCCAGCACCGGGTGATCTCGACCTGCATCATCTCCACCGCCTGCCGGCGGTCATTCTCGGCCTGCCGGCGTTTGAGCTGGTCGCGCTTGACGGCGTGCGAGCCACCCCACCAGCCCGTGATCGGCACCGACACGCTGGCGAACACCATCCCGAAATCGTTGTCCTGACCCGACAGGTCATGGTACAGATAGCCGGCTCCCACGCCCACGGTCGGCATGTTCTTACCCCGTGTCATCCGGATCTGTTGTTTCGACGCCTCGACGTTCTTATCCAGCAGCCGCGCCTCCGGGCGCAGTTCCGCTGCAGCCGCTGCGTCGGTGTACCAGTTTTCCAGCGCATCCGGCGTGCCGAACGCTTCCGCCTCGATGTCGAACGGCTCCGCCAGCGGCATGCCGACATACTGGGCCAACAGCAAGCGCGTCACGCTGATCCCATTCTCGACTTTCAGGCGGTTGCTCTCGGTCTCCTGCTGCTTGAGCTCGACCCGCAGCAGGTCGTTCTTCGTCGAAATGCCCGCTTTGACCGCCATTTCCACATCCCGGCGGATCTGTTCCAGCTGCCGGTCCACCACATCCAGCGTCACCAGCTTGCCCCGCAGGGCCACGATCTGCCAGAAATATTGTTCGACCGTTTCGCTCACCTCCCGCTCCGACACTTTCAGTTTCAGGCTGCCCGCCTCCTCACCGATGCGCGCCAGCCGGTTGCCCGCAGCCACCTGCCGCCCGGCGAAGAGCGGCTGGATGGCCGTCACGCCCCCCATCAGGCCGTGCTTCATCATCCCCATCGAGAGCGGCGGCAGGGTCAGCCCCGGTATCGGCAGCTCCAGCGGTACGGAGAGCCGCAGCATGTCGTGGCTGGCGTCGAAAGCCATCCCCGCCGCGCTGATATTCGGGAAAAAGTTGGTGAACGCCTCCCGGCGGGTCTGCCCGGCAATATCGACGTCCAGCCGACTGTTCTTCATCTTATTGTTGTTCTCCAAGGCCATCGTCCGGCACTGCTCCAGCGTATAGGTCTGCGCCGAGGCGGTTGCGCTAAGGACGAGGGCGGCCAAAAGGGTGAGGTTACGCTTCATAAGGTTTGTTTTTGAGCTTGACGTTTCCGAAAATCTTCCAGTAGGTCACCGGCAGCACCGTCACCACCAGCATCATCGACACCACGGTGCCGAAGCAGATCACGATCCCCATGGGAGTCCAGAGCGAACTCTGGCTGATGATCATCGGCACCACGCCCACCGCCGTGGTGGCCGAGGTCAGGAAAATGGGCAGCATGCGCCGCTTCCCGGCATCGTAGGCCGCCTCGCGTGCCGGTATGTGCTTCTTGAGCCGCAGATCCTCGGCATGCTGGAACATGATGATCGCGTTGCGCACGATGATCCCCATCAGGCTGATGAGCCCCAGCACGCAGGTCAGCCCGAATTCGGTGCGCGTGAGCCACAGCCCCAGCGCGGCTCCCAGCAGGCAGAGCGAAATGGAGACCAGAGCCACCAGCGAGATGCTGACCTTCTTGAAGTTGACCAGGAGGAACAGGAAGATGATGAACGCCGCCGCCGTCACCCCGCTGATGATCGGCCCCATGATCTCGGCGTCGTTCTCCACCGCGCCCCCGTACTCGTACTCCACCCCCTCCGGCAAGGCCTGCCCCTGCACCATCTTCGCCACCTTCGTGAACGCCTCCCCTTCGTTATGCCCGCGCCGCACGTCGGCCATCACGCTTAAAGTCCGCACGCCGTTGCGCCGCACGATCTGCCCCTCGTTCCACACCGGTTCCACCGTAGCCACCTGCCTCAACGGCACCGACACCCCCGGAATGGCGGTCGCGATATACTGGTCGCCGATCCGGTCGAGGAAAGAGCTATCCTCCGCGCCGTCGGCCTTTAGCACGACCGAGAGCGAATAGTCGCCCTCCCAGAGCGTCCCGGCCGGGAACCCGGAGTAACAGGCCGCCAGTTCGGTCTGGGCCGTCATCCGGTTGATGCCGAGCCGGGCCGATTCCACCGGGTCGAGCCGCACCTCCACGCCCGCGAGCGGCTCCTCGTAATTGGTGTGCACCCACACCAGTTCGTCCATCCGCCGCATGCCCGCCATCAGGGTGTCCGCCGCCTGTTTCAGCGCGTCGATGTCGTCGCCCCGGAACCGCACCTCGATCGGCGTGGTCAGATTCTGATAATCGAGTTGTTTGAACTTCACGTAAGCGTCCGGAAAACGGTCGGCCCAGTCGTTGGCGTATTCGTCCAGCAGCTGCCGCGTCGCCTCGACCGACTGCGTGTTGACGATAAACTGCGCGTAATGTTTCGAAGGCAGGTTCGGCGCGTAGGTGGCCTGGAACCGCGGCGAAGCGGCACCGATGAACTGGGTCACCGATTTGACCCGCCCGTCCGCTGCCAGCACGCTGTAAACGCTGTCGGCCACGGCTTCGGTGCGTTCCAGCGCGGCGCCCTGCGGCAGGAAGATCTCGACGGCGAACTGGTCTCGGTCGGCGAAAGGCATCATCCGCACTTTCAGCCCGAGCATGATAAACCCGGCCAGCGCCACGGTCAGCACCCCGCCGAAAATGGTCAGCTTCGGCCAGCGGAAGGTCCAGTCCAGCGCATGGCTGTACCACCGCTGCACGGCGTCCAGCATCGTGCCCCGCTGTTTTTTTCCCTCCCGTTTGGGTTTACGCTGTTTCAGCCCTTTCTTGATAAGGATATATTCCAGGTAGGGAATAAAGATCATGGCCAGCACCAGCGAGGTCATCAGCGAGATGGTGATGGTCCACGGGAAGTCTTTCAGGAAGTCGAGGAACTGGCCGCTCATGGTCACCAGCAGCGGGAAAAAGATGACGCAGATGCAGAGCGTCGCCAGGAAGATCGAGCCGAAATAGTTCTTCGCGCTCGCGATGGCAGCGTACCAGCGCGACATTCCCTTGTCCAGGTTTTCGAGGTAGGCGTCCACCACGATAATAGAGTTATCCACGATCATCCCCAGCACCACGATCAGAGCCGCCAGCGTCACCGTGTTCAGCGGAATGCCGGTGATATACATGATGCCGATCGAGATGAAGATGCTGATCGGGATCGAGGTGGCCGCCACGATGGCCGAGCGGAACGGGAAGAGCACCATCATCACCAGGATCACCACCACGATGGAGACCATCAGGTCGCGCACGAAAGAGGTCACCGAGTCGTCCACCACCTTGGGCTGGTCGGCGATGCGCTCCACCTGCACGTCGTCCGGCAGCCCCGCTTCGAACGCCGCCAGCACTTCGTCCACCTCCTTGCCGTACTGCACGATATTGTTCCCCTCGCGCATCTCCATCGAGAGGATCACCGCTTTGCGGCCGTTGTTGGTCACGTAGCTGTCCGGATCGTCGTACTCGCGCACGATGCGGGCCACATCCCCCAGCCGGATCACATTCCCCGCCGGGTCGGAGTAGACGATCTGCTCCGCGATCTCGTACTCCGAATCGTACGTGGGTGCAAAGTGGATCGGCAGCTCCTCCCCGGCGGTCTCCACCGAGCCGCCCGCAGTGGTGAACCCCTCGGCGAAAAGCCGCATCATCAGCGCGCGCTGATCCAGCCCGTAGACCGCCAGCTTGTCCGGATCGAAATAAACCGTGATCTGCTCCTTCTGCAAGCCGTACCGCCTCAGGTTCGACACCGACTCGATGCGCCGCAGCCGCCCTTCGAGATCGTCCAAATAATTTTCCAGCTCGCGGTAGGTCTTGTGCTCCGACTGCAACGAGACCAGCAGCGCCGAGGTGTCCCCGAAGTCGTCGTTGACCACCACCGCCAGCACCCCCGACGGAAGCTGCATCTTGAAGCCCGACACGCCGTGCTTGATCTTCGACCACACCTCGTCCTTGTTATGTACGTCGTCGTTCAACTCCACCATCACGTAGACGATGCCGTCCTGCGACAGGGTGTAAGTCTTGGCCTTGTTGATCTCTTTATAGGTGAACAGGAACCGTTCCAGCGGCTTGGCCAGCTGCTCCTCGACCTCGGCCGAGGTGGCGCCGGGATAGACCCCGACCACCAGCCCCTGCCGGATCGTAAACGGCGGGAATTCCTGCTTGGGCATCATAAAGAGCCCGTATATCCCCAGCGCGACCAGCAGCCCCACGATCAGCAGCATGATCTTGTGGTAGCGCATGGACGACTCTATGAATCCGATCTTTCTCATAACGTTTCGACATTCATTCCTTCACTCACTTTCTGGTAGCCGTCCGTAATGACCTCCTCGCCGCCCGTGAGGCCGCCCTCGATCACCACCCCGCCCCGGGTCAAAGCCCCGACCGTCACCAGCACGAGTACCGCTTTGCCGTCCCGCACGCACCACACGAACCGCTCGCCGCGGCCGGTCACCTGCACCGCCCGGTTCGGCAGCACGATCGCCCGCGCCGAGCTGTCGCCGTCGAGCGTCACGCGGCACACCATGCCCGGCATCAGCTCGCCGCCCGGATTGGGAAGCGGGATCTTGACCTCGTAGGTGTGGGAAACCGGATTGGCCGTCACACCCTTCTCTTTCACCGTCCCGTCGTAGGTCTTACCGCTCAGCGCGGCCACGGCGATCCGTGCCTCCCTGCCGGGGGCGATCCCGGCGATCTCGTTCTCCGGCACCGGGATTTTGACCTTCACCACGTCGGTTTTCAACAGCGTATAGATCGCCTGCCCCGGCAGCACGTTCTCACCCGCCTCGACCGACCGTTTGCCGATCACGCCCCCGAACGGAGCGGCCAGGCGGCTGTCCTCCAGGTTCTTGCGCGCCACCTGCTCCATCGACCGGGCCTGCTCCAGCTTGGTCTGCGCCTCGACGTACTTGATCTCCGGGAGGCTCCCGTTGTCGTAGAGCATCTGCAAACGCTTCATGGCGTCCTCGGCCTGCCCCAGCGAGGCCTGCGCACCGTTGTAGACGCTTTGCAGGTTCCTTTCGTCCAGCCGGGCCAGCACCTGCCCCTGCCGCACGCGCTGTCCCTCGTTGGCCGTGAGCGAAGTCACGGTACCCTGCACCGGGAAACTGAGGGCCGTGGCCGATTCCTCTTCGACGACGCCCACGTATTCGCGCCCCGCGGCGCCCTGCTCGCCGGCGGCGACGATCATGGTTTTGACGGGCACCGCCCGCTCCGGGCCTGCCGCCCCCGTGCCGGACGAGCATCCCGCCGCCAGTGTGGCACAGGCGGCGACCAAAGCCAGACGGCCGGATAAATTAAATCTGGAAGTCATCTTTTTTGTCATTTGATTCTTTGCTGCAAAGTTGCGGGAAAAGCGACCCCGCATAAAGTACCGGAATCCGGCAGTGATGTCCTAAAAGTCGGAAAACCGGACATTTCATACCAACCTTAGCATCCGAATCCCTATATTTGACCCGTAACCAAGGAAATTCAGAACAATGACCGGACTTACGAGCATAACGATTTCACAGCTGCGGCAAGTGGCGGGCCTCGATGCGGGGGGCGATGACGATCTGGTGATCCTCTCGTCCGACAAATCGACGGATTGGGAGCTGTTCCGCTACCCGTGCCGGCTGGACGCGGTGGTGATCGCCCTCTGCACGCAGGGCGAAGGGCGGGCGACGATCAACCTCAAGACCTGCGACATCTCGCGGGACATGATCGTGGTGAACCTGCCGGAGAACATTATCCGGATCGACCGGGTGAGCGAGGACTTCCGGGGCCACATCATTATCGTCTCGGCGGATTTCCTGCGGGAGGCACGGATCGACCTGAAAGATACGATCTCGGTTTATATCCACCTCAAAAGCCATCCGGCACACAGCCTCTCCCCGGAAACGGTGGGGCACCTGCAAAAGTTCTACAACCTGATCCGGGAGTGCGCCGAGGAGCCGCAAAGCAAGTTCCGCAAAGAGACTCTCCAGGGGCTGGTGGGGGCTTTCCTCTACAAATGCGGCGCTCAGCTCAGCAGCCTCTCGTTCGACGAGGAAAGGTCGGTCAAAAGCCGCCGGGAGGTCTTTTTCCGGCAGTTCGTCGAGCTGCTGACGCAATACCACAAGGAGGAACGCAGCGTGGGTTTCTACGCGGACAAGATGCACATCACGCCGAAATACATGTCGTCGCTGATGAAGGAGATCACGGGGCGTTCGGCGGCGGAGTGGATCGACGAGTATGTGATACTGGAGGCCAAGACGCTGCTGAAATATTCGGGACTGAGCATCCAGGAGGTGGCCTACGAACTGAATTTCTCGACGCAGTCGTTTTTCGGCAAGTATTTCAAACAGCATACGGGCATGTCGCCGGGGCAGTACAAGATGCAGTAAGAGGAAGGGAACTGTTGTTTTATTCTCCGGATTCCGTTATTTTTGAATAGTTGCTGTTTTAATTTTCTGGTTATGAAAAGATTTGTTTTTGCCGGTGCTTTGCTGGGACTGTGGCTTATGTCAGGCGTCGGTTTGATGGCTGCGGGTTCGGGAAGCGGAACGGTGATAGTCTCGACGCGGGATTCGACAGAACAATCGCCCCGGGATTCCATTAATGGGATATACATTCCCAAAGATCTGAAAGAGTGCTTCGTCCAACTGGATACACTGCTGTCGGCGGAGGACAAGGAGGTGATCAGGAAGCTGGAACGGAGCGGGGAGATGGTG
The DNA here is from genome assembly GCA_947627885.1 of uncultured Rikenella sp. Lineage (GTDB taxonomy): Bacteria > Bacteroidota > Bacteroidia > Bacteroidales > Rikenellaceae > Rikenella. The sequence continues at coordinate 8,287 of CANQXP010000029.1, read as the reverse complement.
CAGTTCCACCACGGCCTGGGCATGTGGATCCGAAACAACTGGGGTTTGTGGAACGGATCGAGACTGCAGGAGTATTTTAAGAAGAGGGGGATCACTCATCCGGACGATATGTCGGGACTGATCCTGGCGTATTATTATGACTGGCTGAATGGGGCGCATGAGGATTGGCTGTTGTGGATGCGAAAGGGGGAGGAGACTTCGGGAAAATGAGTCTCGAATGAAACCCGGATATGGCTCTTCGGCTGACAGATAACGCATATCCGCCTTCGTCCCTTCACGGGACGAAGGCGTTTTTATTGAAAAACCGGCATAAATAGACGCCGCCGGGAAAATAGGCATCCCTGCCGATACAGGCAGGTTTTATGCCCCGAAAACGAAATCGGACGTCCTGGCCGACCGTATCGTCTGCCCCGCGGGAACTTAGGCGGGAACCGCGCGCGACCCGGCAAAAGCCGGAACGAACTGGTGCCCATACCACGATTTATGGACTGCCTCAGATGCAGGGCGGTATGCCCCTGAACCAAGCGACCGTCGGGAGATAGCCCTCCCCCGAGGCTTGTTTGCAGGTATAACGAACCACCTCCATTCGCCTCCGAGCAGAATTTAGGTTATACATTGCCGATATTTTTTTTACCTTTAAGGACTACTGACACCGCCCTATTTTTCGCTTACCCAAATTTCTACATCATGGGAACAAAGATCCGGGCCATCGTCAGTGTGGCCGCCGCTTCGGTTATGGCGTGGAGCGGCACGAGCGCGAATGCGCAAGCACAGGACCAAGAACAATTCAAGACCCAATTCATTCTCGGGGTGAATTTTGTCCCGGAGTGGCAAATGCAGATGAATGGACCTCGCATGGGAGGAGTATCGGAAGGAGAGTTCTCTCCAAACGTGGGCCTGTCGTTCGAAGCCCGCATTACCCGGCATAGCGGAATTGAAACCGGATTTTATTACCGGAACGTTACATCGGACGCAAAAATGGATTATGCGGGAGAAGGACAATTTCTTTCACATCCTGCCAGCTATCAACGCTATTTTTCTATTCCGCTGCTCTATAAGTATTACTCCCGGATCGTGAATGTAGGCATCGGGGCAACATATGAGTTCATGTTCGATCATAACACCATGACCTACGATTCTGACGGGAAGGAGCTGGACAAAAACCGGGTAGGGATCATGCTGAAGGTTTCCAAAGACATCACACTTTATAAAGGGTTGTTTTTGGAGCCGGAGTTTCATTTCAACCCATTTTGGGCTGACGGCAGTTGTGAAGAATCGTGGATCGGGTTCCAGATCGGCCTGAAATACCAGTTCTGATGGAAATTTATCTTCTCTTCCGCAAGTCAGCAGGGGGCAACAGGGCGCAAACGGGCAAACGGGTTTCCGTGTCCGCAGCGACGCACCCAAGGGGTGAAAAACTTTCACGACCGCCGGCCCAGCGTGTCACGCAGCTTCAGGGGATGTCGCCGACCCCGGCATAACATAACGGGAAGCGCGCTTCCCGCTCCGGCTCACTCCGAGCGCAGCGAGCGCACCGGATTGACCGTCGCCGCCCGCCAGCTATGCAGCCCCACCGTAAGCACCACCACGAGCAAAGTGATCAAACCGCCCCGATAAAGAACAGCGGGTTCAACGCCACCCGGTGGATAGTTCAGCAGCCATTGCCCCATTACATACCAGGCGACCGGCGTGGCGATCAGCAGCGCGATCCCCACGTAGACCAGATAGCTGTGGATCAGGATCCCGACGATCTGCCCCACCGTCGCCCCCTGCACCTTCCGCACCCCGATCTCCTTCCCGCGCCGGGCATTCGAGAAGACGATCTGGCCGAACAGCCCGACGCAGGAGATCAGGATCGCCAGAACCGAGAAAATACCGAATATCAGCTTAAACCGCTGTGCCGAATGATACAGCTGCGACAGGTACGTGTCCAGCATGTCGATCTGCAACGGCTGTTCCGGGCTGAACTTCTTGTAGATCTCCTCGATCGCGCCGAAGACACGCCGGATATCGTCCACCGAGCTGACTTCGACCCGCACGTTGATGAGTCCCGCCTCGATCGGGACGATATAGACTGTCAGCGGCTCGACCCCCTGCCGCAAGGGTTTGAAATTGAAGTCCCGGTACACGCCGCTCACCCGGTGCAACGGAATATCCGGGTCGTCGCTCTCCTCCTGGATCGACAGCTGCTCGTAATCGTCGACCTGAAGCGCCGCCATGGCCCCCTGATTGAGGATCACGTTGACCCCGTCCTCCCGCAGCCGGGGATTTCCCTGCGCCATATCGACGCCGAAGGTCGAGAAGAACGCCGTGTCGACGTACATGAACTTAGTCCATATCTCTTTTTTCTCCTCCCGATACCTCGCATGGAGCTTACCCCCCATGTCGATGTTCCCCACACGCCCTGCGTGATGCTGATATTCTGCACGAAAGGAAAGTGCCGCAGTTCCGAGAAGAAAGCCTGCCAGTGTTCGTAAATGGTACGGTCCATGCCGATACAGGCGATCTGCTCTTTGTCGAACCCCAGGTCTTTGGTGCGCAGGTGGTTTCAGTTGGGCCAAGATGACCAGCGTGCAGACGATCACCCCGATCGAGGCCACCAGTTGGACGACGATCAGGACACGGCGAAACAGGATCATTTGAAAATGGACATTTCAGATTGAAAGATACAACATACCGACAAAGCCTCAGCAGGGCAGCTGCATGGGCTCATCCCGTTGTCCTGACACCCACTCCGTTCCGAAGCGGGCGGCGGCCCATCCGGACTCTGCCTGAGTAGGAATGCTATACCGGCAGACTGTTAAAAATATAAATCGTAAACGACTGAATTCGCTTCGCATGACCGAAAAAGAGGGGAAAAGACAAGGATTCCGAATTAAAATTCCTACTTTTAGTCCTATTATTTCGCAACCGTAGAGTGTTCCAACCCATGAAATACATTATTCTTACCGCCGTCCTGCTGCTGGGCTTCGTCTCCTCACATGCCCAAAGCCCCGCCGACTCGGCCCGCTTCTGCGACCCAGCCAACTGGGAGATCATCCGCAACGAGAACGGCATTCTGGTCAAAGAGTACCAAAGCAGACGCAAACAGGAAAGCACCTTCCTGTTCGCCGCGCCGCAGGCCATCTATGTGATGGAAGTCAATCCGTCCCTGTGCCGGATCGCGCCGGTGCAGGACGAAAAGAAACAGACCGTCAGCCGGGCGGTTCGCTCTCACGAAGCGCTGGCGGGGATCAACGGAGGCTTTTTCGTCGTGAAGCCAGAGCCCAAGGATGCCGCCATAGCCAATGATTTCCTGAAGATCGGCGACCGGGTCGTCAGCCCAAACCCGACTCCGGGCTGGGGGGATGCCGCCGTCGGGTTCGACTCCTGCCGCATTCCTCATTTCGCCCATTGGGACAAGTCGATGGAAAATGATCCCGGCTGGAGCGCAGCGTACCCGGACGTAATGGTCGCGGGGCCGATGATCCTCCTGGGCGAGCAGTCGCTGCACGGGTGGACAGACATAGATAAGAATGCGTTGCCGGAAGCCGATAAACATAGCCTTTATGCACCGCGTACGGCCATAGGGGTTCGGCCGGACAGCACGGTAGTGCTGGTGGTGATCGACGGTCGGCGGAGACGGGCGTTCGGGGCGTCGTTCGCCGAAATGGCCGTTATCGGGCGCTGGCTGGGGCTGACGGATATGATGAACCTGGACGGCGGCGGCTCGTCGGCGATGGTGGCCGGACGTCGGCTGGTGAACTTCCCGTCGGACGGAGGGGGTATCCTGCCCCTGGAGCGGAACGTGGCCAACGCCCTGCTAATCTTCCCCCAGTAACATGACGTGATTGTCCGCGGTTCGCAAATGTCGACTATCATCACAATCCCAGGGCCAGAAGGGAAGGGGTCAATCAGATCGAGGAGGCTGTGCCGGAGGATTATGTCCAAGCGATCGGACAGATTCAGCGTTTTCTGCGACGGAAGATCGCAGAGATGCATATTATGATCGAAACGAATCCCAGCTTGAACCACCTGATCGGCGAATACAAGCATTATGACAACCATCCGCCGGTCTGGCTTTATAACGTAGGGCTGGCGCTTGAGCCGGACGAGTTGCGGGGCTCGGAGCAGATACACATTTCCATCGGTACGGATGACCAAGGAGTTTTCGCCACGAATCTGGAAAACAAATATTCGCTCATGGCCCTGTCTATGGAAAAATACAAGGACGGGGGCCGGCAGCTTCGTTACAATCACACCTGTACATGCGATTGGCTGCACCGTATTGCCCGAATGGGCCACGAGCACCGGTTTCTTCAGAATAAAGCCCGGTAAGCCGTCCTGTTCCGAACCGCATCAGGGGATTGTCCGATCCGAATCTGCACCTGCGGCTGTTCCGGGGAGAGTTAATCGGACATTTTGCCAACCGGGGTCATAAAGTAGTGTCGCCGCCGCAGGATCCGCGATATGCGGCTTTCCGACTTTACGTGCAGCAGTCGAATACGTGCCCTGGGATCGGTCGGGGTAGATCTCCGGTATTCGGAAGTCGATGTTCGGCCGATCCCGTCTTTCTGTCCGGAACCAACGGGCGCAACGCTCCCGAAGTATCCGCGGAGGCTGTATTCAGGCGGGCGATACCCGAAGGATTCTCACTGACAGGCTCCGTCCTGCTCCATGAGGCCGGTGGAACGTGCCGTTTTACGGTATTGCCGTACGGCTTTTCGGTTCGTTTTGCGCCGATAGGTGTCAAAGAACCAACCCCATTTATTGAAATACCGAATGGCCGATTTGATGTGGGCTCGCAGCATGACTTTGCTTTTGAACGACTCTTTTTTGTGAGCGTGCACCACCGTGGCCTGAGGGAAATAAACAGTTTTATAGCCGGCCATACCGATTCTTCGGCAAAGATCGATGTCTTCGCAATACATAAAAAATCGGTCGTCGAATCCATTAACTTTTTCTAAAGCCGAGACCCTTAGAAACATAAAGCAACCGCTCAAAAAAGGCACTTCCATCTCTTCGTTATATCCGCTTGCTTTCATCTCGAAGCGGAAGTTCCGTTTTTCCACGCAGCTTTTTAGGGGTAAAAACCGCCGCCCGATCAAATCCATCGGAGCGGGCAGCAATTTACATAAATATTGCAACCTGCCGTCCGGATAGACAATCTTGGGCATGAGCTGTCCGATCTGCTCGTTTCGATCCATATAAGCAGCCACCCTTTCGATCACTTCCGGATCGAAAAATATATCGGGATTAATCACGACGTGGTACGTGGCCTGGCATTCGATTGCACGGCGAATTGCGATGTTGTGCCCCCCGCCGTATCCGATATTCCCCTGTCCGAACAGGTAGACTACCTTCGGGCCAAACCCGCAGACCGCATCGCGCAAAAAGTCGGTGGGCGAATTATCGACCACGTAGACGATCTCTGCGGACGATTGCACCACACAGCGCAACACCCGCACCAGCTCCTCCAGATCTGTCTTATAAGTTACAATGGACGCAGTTGTCATCTGTTGATGGTTGCCTTGAACATGTGAAACCGATATTTTATTCGATAAAAAACGGAGTATTTGCTTTTTTCGCCCGTTTGGGAGGCGTTATTTCCATGGCGGCGGTAATATATCAAGGGGTCGCAGAGAAATGCTACCCGAAAAGAGCGTTCTCCCACCAACCCCAAATACATATCGTGTATGGCAATTCGCTTGGGAAAAGGAAGCGCTTTGTCAAGCAAGCATTTACGGAAACACATGCAACATCCTATGTAACTGTTTCGTATCATATTATTCACATAGCCCCGCCGCACGCCCCGATAACCGAAAAAAGAAGGGAGCAGCACTTGTTTCCCGTCCCAGACCACTGCATCGTGCAACACCAGGTCTGCATGTTGCAACGCATCGAGGCATGCGGCCACTTTGTTGGGCAGCCATAGGTCGTCCTGGTCGCTCAGGAAGATGTAATCTCCTTCGGCCAGGGAGAGTGCATTTTCGAAATTACCCACCACTCCTTTGCGGCCCGAATTGTGAAAGACTTTTATTCTGATATCGCCGTATGAGGCGAGTATTTCAACCGTAGCGTCCGTCGAACCATCGTCCGAAACGATCAGTTCGTCCGTCGGGCCAAGTTGCGCGAGGATCGAATCGACTTGCTCTTTTATATATCGTTCGCCATTATAGGCGGCCAGGCAAACAGAGATCATGCTTCGGTGATAATCGTCTTAAAGGGCACAAACATATAAAAATAATTACTAACAAGGGCTACATACAGCCTGAAAAGCAGATATACCGCAAATATCGTGTAGGCGACCATTTTCAGCGGTTTACTTTCGATATACCGGAACAGTATCGGAACGAGAATAATCTGCAAAATATCGTATGCGAACGATAGGCGCACAAGGGCAACTGAAATTCCGATCGTGGAGAAGTACAAAAGAATCCCGAACCAGTATAAATTGACCAACCCTTTATACGAGGCACAGGCGGACGTTATTTTCTTATACATGAGCATCAACACGAAAAATACGAACACCTTGTTGGCAATACCTTTAACAATAATTTGCAATAAAGATGCCTCAGTGCCGAATGTTGTTTCGCCGTCCGATAAATAGACGTCTAATTTAGCCTGCACTATGGGTCCGAAAGCTCCCGCAATGCTTTCGATTGCTATTTTCAAACCGGCGGTCAGCACGACGCTTATACCTATTCCGACCCACAACCACAAGAGCCTGATATGCATTCGGTATATCCACCATGCCGGGAGAAAGATAAACGAAGTCCGATGGAACAACATCGCCAGGCCGATGCACATCAGAAATTTCCAGAACTTCTTCTCGATAATGTATACCACAGAAAACAAAAGGATTGCCGTAGCAACCGTTTGCCGGATAAACATAGCATTACCGAAAGAGACGCTCCACAAGAACAGCAACGATGTGACGGGATAAGGGCTGAGTTTGTATATGGCGGTGGTTTGGAAGCCAAAAAGTACGGCTCCCAGCATGAACAGCAAAACCGAATAGTTGCCGAATACGATACGGGCAAACTCATTGAGGCGCGAGAAGCCCCATTCGAACTCACTCTTCACAAACCAATCATCGGATTGGTTGAAAAAACGGATATAGGCGTCCCAGTCTGTGCCGACCTCCCAACGTAGAAATGAGAGGCAAAACATACAAAGCGAGAAAAGCAAAAAAAGCAGGTTCCGTTGATGGCGCTTAAGCCCGAAGAGCTCCATCAACGAAAAAAATGCCAAAACGCCGAATATGCCGAAATAGAAACCCACCTGATTTTTATTGTTCTATCTGATCCAGTACCGTATCGAATTGCATCTGTAGGGATTCGGGACTTAACCGGGCCCTGATCGCAGGAAAGTCAAATTCCTGGGTCAGTTTTCCGTCCAACAGCTGCTCGGTAATCGACACCATTTGGCCGACAGTGTCGGCCAAATAGCCAAATGCGCCGAATTTGTCGAACAGATACTCAAAATAATCGTTGCGCAAGGCTATAATGGGAGTACCGGCCGCCAAGGCGTCCATAATGGCTCCGCTGGCTGTAATCCTATAACTCCCCGTATCGTAGAAAAACAGCATGTAATCGAGTCCGGCCAGCCTTTGGTCGTATTCGCGGCGATCCAGTTCGCCGTCGGTGTCGGGTAGCGCCACATAGCGCGCCAGGTCAGGTTCGGCTCCAAAAATGCGCCCTGTGTGCGAAACCACTACGTCGAGCCCTTTTTCTTTGCAAAGTTTGGCATAGGCGAGCAATCGGTCCAGTCCTTTCGATCGATTAATAGCGCCGGCCGTACCCACCCGTAGCGGCGCTCCGGCCGGTCGGCGTTCCTTACTCCGTCGACTGAAGATATAGGGATGGTCCAAGGCTACGAACCGAGCCATTTTGTACGGGTCGTCGATGTATGCGCCCAGATTCTCCTTCACCCGATCGCCCAGAACCGAAAAGTAGATTCCGTCGGAGAGCCGAACCTTAGGGTCGAGAAAAAAACGGGTGCAACGCCGGTGTAATATTTTGCTCAACAGCCCTTTACGGTTGATCGCCGAGACGATCGCCTCCATTTCGCCATGGCAGCAGATCAGGATGCGCCGATGCAAAAACCGGTTCAGCGCATTGATCGTACGCAGCCCGAACAGGTTGTTGAAGGGCATCACGATCAATGCTCCCCTGGCCGAAAACAACAAATATCCGAAGTCCAGAACGGCCCCCAGAATATATCGAAACAACAAGGCGTATTTGCCTTTGCCGCCCAACGTGGGGGTCGGCCGAAAACTGATGTTGGCAGGCAATTGCGCGCCCAG
>CANQXP010000028.1 GCA_947627885.1 uncultured Rikenella sp. | reverse complement strand
GGTTTCCTCCTCGCCGCAAGGCAGAGCGTGCAAGCCCGCTTTGCTCTTGCTGGCAGCGTCGGTTGTTCACAAAGAGATCCCGCGGCGGCGAGCGTAGCGAGCCGCGCAGGCCGGAGCCACCCCCGGCGAAGGCCTGCAACATCGCTTCGCTCTTTTAGGCCTCGCTGGCTCCGGCCCTACATAATTAAGCTTTGCGGAGCCAAAGGAGTGCCGCAACGAGTTCAAACTCCCTCTCTTGAAAGAAAAGAAAGGGACGGTTGCCTCCAACCCGATGAAAGGGTATAGAAAAAGCGATGGATTATTTGCGCAGGCGTTCGCCGAGGACCTTGAGCATATCTTCCGTCATCTCCGGCAGGCCCCACTTCGGCGCCCAGTCCCATTCCGCACGCGCCACACTGTCATCCATCAGGTTCGGCCATCCCTCCGATATCGCATCCTTCACCGGGTCGATCTCGTAGACCATCTCCAGCGACGGGATATGCTTCTTGATCTCCGCATAGATGATCTCCGGCGAGAAGCTCATCGAAGCCACATTATACCCATTGCGGTGCTTCAGCCGCGTCGGGTCCGCCTCCATCAGCTGCACCATCGCGTTGAGTACGTCCGGCATGTAGATCATGTCCATGAAACGGTCGTGCGGCACCGGGCAGACGAACTTCTCCCCCTTCAAAGCCGCATAAAAGATCTCCACCGCGTAATCCGTCGTTCCCCCGCCCGGCAGCGCCTGCGACGAGATCACACCCGGCAGCCGCACGCTGCGCGTGTCCACCCCGAAACGCTGGTGGTAATAGTTGCTCAGCAGCTCGCCCGTCACCTTGCACACCCCGTAGATCGTCGTCGGGTGCATCGGCGTGTCCTGAGGCGTCTTGTCCTTCGGCGCGTCCGGCCCGAAAGCTCCGATCGAGCTCGGCGTGAATACCGCGCAGTTGTACTCCCGCGCGATCTCCAGCGCATTCATCAGCGCCCCCATGTTCACCCGCCACGCCTTCTGCGGATTCGCCTCGCCCGTAGCCGAAAGCAGGGCCACCAGGTTGAAGATCGTGTCGATCTTGTCCTCGCGCACCACTTTGGCCACCGCTTCGGCATCCAGCGCGTCCAGCTGCACGAAATCGTTGTCCTCGCGGTCGCCGTGAATGTCCGCCGCGATCACATTGTGCTGTCCGTAGATGCCCCGCAGGTGGGTGGTCAGTTCCGAGCCGATCTGTCCGCCGGCCCCGACGATAAGTATTTTTTTCATGGGTAGGTCTTGGTTTTGAGACACAAATTTATCGGTTTTTCTTTACATTTGGAGAAGGTTTTGTTAAAATCTTCCCGTCTATGAAAACCGAAGAACTGTTAGCCCGCCTCAGCGCCCGCCACCCCGGCGAAACCGAGTATTTGCAGGCCGTGGGCGAAGTGATGCATTCCGTCGGGCACATCTACAACGAGCATCCCGAGTTCGAGGCCCTCGCCATTGCCGAGCGGCTGGTAGAACCCGACCGGGTCTATACCTTCAAAGTGCCGTGGGTCGATGACAAGGGGCGGGTGCAGGTCAATACCGGCTACCGGGTGCAGTTCAACAACGCCATCGGGCCGTACAAAGGGGGGCTGCGGTTCCACGCTTCGGTGAACCTCAGCATACTGAAATTCCTGGGTTTCGAGCAGATCTTCAAGAACGCGCTGACAACCCTGCCGCTGGGCGGCGCCAAAGGAGGGTCGGATTTCAGCCCCAAAGGGAAGAGCGACGGCGAGATCATGCGCTTCTGCCAGGCCTTTATGACCGAGCTTTGGCGGTATATCGGGCCGGAAACCGACGTCCCGGCCGGGGACATCGGCGTGGGAAGCCGGGAGATCGGCTACCTGTACGGCATGTACCGGAAGCTGGCGCACGAGAATACCGGGGTGCTGACCGGCAAGGGGATGACCTACGGCGGGTCGCTGATCCGGCCGGAGGCGACCGGGTTCGGCGCAGTCTATTTCACCGAACAGATGCTGGCCGACGGCGGCGACACGCTGGCGGGCAAACGGATCGCCGTGTCGGGATTCGGCAATGTGGCGTGGGGCGTGGCGCTCAAGGCGACGGAGCTGGGGGCGAAGGTCATCACCCTGTCGGGGCCGGACGGTTACGTTTCGGTGCCGGAGGGACTCTCGCGGGAGATGATCGACTACATGCCGGAATTGCGGGCTACGAACGACGACGTGATCGCGCCTTTCGCGGACGCGTTTCCGTCGAAAGCCTCTTTCGTGGCGGGACGTAAGCCGTGGGAAGTGGCGTGCGATATTGCGATGCCTTGCGCGACGCAGAATGAGCTGGACGGCGTGGATGCGGCGTTATTGATCGAAAACGGCGTGCGTTATGCGGCGGAGGTGTCGAACATGGGCTGTACGCCGGAGGCGATCGAGGTGTTCGCACGGCACCGCATCCCGTACGGCCCCGGTAAGGCGGTGAATGCGGGCGGGGTGGCCACGTCGGGACTGGAGATGTCGCAGAACGCGATGAAGCTGAACTGGACGGCGGCCGAGGTGGATGCGCGGCTGCGAGAGATCATGCGGGCGATCTATGCGTCCTGCGTGGAGTACGGTACCGGCGCGGACGGGTTTATCAACTACATGAATGGGGCGAATATTGCGGGCTTTATGAAGGTGGCGCGGTCGATGGTCGAACAGGGGGTGCTGTGACAAAGGGCCGGCGAAACATCCGCCCCCGAAGGCGGCTTATTCCGGTTGTTCCTTAATAAAGGCTAAGTAATACCAGACGCGGGTTGGCTTTGTATAGTAATAATCCCAAGGTTCGTAAGTAGAATATATAATGCCATTTTTATTAATATCTTTTTGCAAAGCATTTTCACCACTACCATAAATTGTCGATCTATAATCTATTAATGAAGGCATCGAACCCGCAATAATTTTCATACTTGGCCGTGCTTTATTGATGGTATCGTACACGCATTGATATTCCATCGGAAAAGTCAGAAGTAACGAAGTATCTTTCCCCGTCATTCCCGTCAGCAAAGAGCGGTCGATACGCATTTCTTTCGTAGCCGCGATAAACGCCGGAGCCACATATCCCGCAATATGGTTGGCATGGACTTTCGTGAGCTTTTCTTTCACTTTACCGTTCTTACCTACGGTAAGTTGCACGTATACCTCTGCGGGTTCATCCTGTGGCAAGGAAAGAGCAAAGACGGTATCGCGTGTGGAGAAGACCAACGGTGCCTGAACCCGTTCGCAAACGGAGCGGTAGAGAGCCTCATTCAAAGAGGCGGGAGAGGTCTGTGCCTGTGCGGTAGTGACAAATAAGCCGCATCCGGCCAGCACACTGGCAAGTGTTTTAGTGAACGTTCGCATAGTGGTAGAAGTTAGGGAGGGCGTAGCCGCCCGTGGGTTAGTAGTCTTTCAAATATAGAGGATTATCTGAATGAATCCTACGACAAGTGCCTGTTTTTTGTCACTTGCGGCATTTGAACGAACACCCTTTTAAAACATTTCGCCCGGCACCCAAAGGTGCCGGGCGAAATTGTCGTAAAGGGTTTCCAAACGCCAGCTACCGGATGATCCGGTTGGTGGCGGTGTCGGGAAAGACTACGCTGGGCCGGAAAGTCTTGGCTTCCTCGAAATCCATAATGCCGTACGAAATGATAATGACGATGTCCCCGACGGCAACTTTCCGCGCGGCGGCGCCGTTGATGCAGATGCACCCGCTGCCGGCGGGACCTTCGATCACGTAGGTCTCCAACCGCTCGCCGTTGTTGTTGTCCACGATCTGCACTTTCTCTCCGGCGATGATGTTCGCGGCGTCCATCAACGCTTTGTCGATCGTGACGCTGCCCACGTAGTCGAGGTTGGCCTCGGTCACGTGCACACGGTGTATCTTCGATTTCAATACCTCTATCTGCATGGTATTTCAATTAATTGTTCGTTTTTATCACTACCCGCATGGAACCGTCCCTTTCTTGAAAGAAAGGGACCCAAAGAACTTTTGAGCCAGCTACGCTACTCCTTAGTCTGCCGAAGTCCTCATTCTTTGGGGCGCGGGAGCGGCGGCCTTGAAGCTAAAAACGACCTATGGCCGCCGTTCACCGTGCCCCAAAAGCTGAGGCTGTGATAGATTTAGGATGCGCCAGCATCCTCGAAAGTTTTTCTGGTTCTCTTTGTTCACAAAGAGAACAGTACCCTCCTGGGGTAGGTACAAAAACGAACGATTTATTAAATAGCAATGTTATCGATCAGGCGGATATTTCCGGCATGGACCGCCGCGAAGCAGCGCAGGTCCCCCACCGCATTCCCCCACGACCCCGCCGGTTGTAACGTCACCGCATCCGCGATCTCGATATACTCCGTTTTGAGCAGCGGTTCCGCGTCGATCCGTTCCGTGATGATCCGCTTCGCATCCGCCACCGACACAGCCCCCCTCAAACTCCGCACAGCGTCCGACAGCACCTCGTAAATATGCGGCGCCGCCTGCCGGTGCTCCCGCGTCAGCAGCATATTGCGCGAGCTCCGCGCCAGGCCGTCCGTGTCCCGGACGATCGGGCAGCCCACGATCTCGACCCCCAGCCCCAGCTGCCGCACCATGTGGCGGATAATCGCCAGTTGCTGGAAATCCTTCTCCCCGAAAAACGCCTTGTCCGGCTTGACGATGTCGAACAGCCGCGAGACCACCTGTCCCACCCCGTTGAAATGGCCCGGACGGTGTTCCCCCTCCATCACCCCGTCCAGCCCCCCGAAGTCGAACATCCGCGTGTCCGGCGTCGGATAGATCTCCTCCACCGGCGGCGCGAAAACAAAATCGACGCCAGCCGCTTCGAGCAGCGCGAGGTCGGCCTCTTCCGTGCGGGGGTAGTTTTCGAGATCTTTCGGGTCATTGAACTGCGTGGGGTTGACAAAAATGCTGACCACCACCGTGTCGCAAGCCTTGCGGCACTCCCCGACCAGGGAGAGGTGCCCGGCGTGCAAAGCCCCCATCGTAGGCACGAAGCCCACCGTGCCCCGGTATCCTGCGAGCTCCGAAGCCCGCCTGCAAAGTTTCATCCTCGTCTCCTTGAGATTCACACAGACCGGTTTACGTCCGGCCTGATTTATGGCACAAAGGTAAATATTATTTTAATTCCCGCCCTTTTTTCAGGATTTCTATCCCCATCCCTCCCGGCTCGGTGAATAAATCACTATCTTTGAGGCGAATAATTGTAAAAAAACAGATGTTAAAAAAACTGAAGAAGAAGCTGGGATTCGAAAAAACCGGCAGTAACCAGGCCGCGGAAAACCAGGCGGCCGCCGTGGGCGAGGGACGCCCGAATGTGCCGGAAGTGGCTGTAAGAGAGATCAAACGGATGTTGTTCGAGGCTTTCGCCGACCATCCCTCGCGCATATACGACTCCAAAATGGCGGCCAAGCAGATCGGCATACAGGGTAACGACGGGCGCAAGATGGTGCACGACCTGATGCGCGAGATGGCGGTGGAAGGGGTGTTCGAAAAGGTAGGCGCGGGACAGTACCGGCTGGTGCGCAAACAACTGCCGACCAAAACAGGTAAAGTCGATATGACCGCCAGCGGGATGGCCTACATTATCGTGGACGAGCCGGAAGAAGGCGAAAAGGATATTATCGTCGAACCGCGCAACACCCATCATGCGATGCACGGGGATAAGGTTCGGGTGGCTATTATCGGGCGCCGCCGCGACGGGCGCATCGAGGGCGAAGTGGTCGAAACGCTGGAGATCGGCAAGCGCACCTTCGTGGGGCGCATCGAAATATCGGAGAAATACGCCTTCGTCATCATCGACTCGCGGACGATGCCGGCCGATATTTTCGTGCCGCTGCGCAGCCTGAACGGGGCGGAGAACGGACAGAAAGTGATCGTCAAGATCACCGAGTGGCCGGAGAACTCCAAGAACCCGACCGGCGAGGTGGTGGACGTGCTGGGGAATTCGGGGGACAATAACACTGAGATGCACGCCATTCTGGCGGAATACGACCTGCCGTACCACTTCCCGACGGAGCTGGAAGCGGCTGCCGACAAGATCAAAGCGGGCATCACGCAGGCCGAAGTCAAACGCCGGAAAGATATGCGCGGGGTGACGACTTTCACAATCGACCCGGCGGACGCCAAGGACTTCGACGACGCCTTGTCGATCCGCCAGCTGCCGAACGGCAACTGGGAGGTCGGGGTACATATCGCCGACGTGACGCACTATGTGCGGCCGGGGGATGCGATTGATACCGAAGCTGTGGACCGCGCCACCTCGGTCTATCTGGTGGACCGCACGGTGCCGATGCTGCCGGAGAAACTCTCCAACGACCTCTGCTCGCTGAGGCCGAATGAAGAGAAGCTGACATTCTCGGCCGTTTTCGAACTGGACGAGGAGGCGCAGATCGTCAACGAGTGGTTCGGGCGGGCGGTGATCCTCTCCGACCGGCGGTTCTCATACGAAGAGGCGCAGGCGGTGATCGAAGGCCAGCCGGGGACGGAAAACGAGCCCATGAAAGATTCGGTGCTGACTCTCGATCGGCTGGCGAAAAAGCTCCGGGCGGAACGGTTCCGGAACGGTTCGATCGGTTTCGAGCGCGACGAGGCCAAGTTCGTGCTGGACGAAAACGGCAAGCCGCTGAGCGTATACTTTAAGGAGATCAAGGATTCGAACCAGCTGATCGAGGAGTTCATGCTGCTGGCCAACCGCAAAGTGGCCGAGTTCATCGGGCGCAAGCGGCCGGGACAGCGGACGGATCGGACGTTCGTCTACCGTATCCACGACAAACCGAACGAGGAGAAGCTGGCCAATTTCAAGAACTTCATCACCCGCTTCGGCTACAACTTCAAAGCCGAAAAGGGTAAGGCGGTGGCCAAGGAGATGACCAAGCTGTTAGCCCAGGTCAAGGGGAAAAAGGAGGCCAATTTGGTATCGACTCTCGCTATTCGTTCGATGGCCAAGGCGGTCTACTCCACGACGAATATCGGGCACTATGGCTTGGCGTTCGACTACTACACCCACTTCACCTCCCCGATCCGGCGCTACCCGGACATGATGGTGCACCGCCTGTTGCAGCACTACCTGGACGGAGGCAAGAGCGAGGATAAGGAGACTTACGAAAAGCTGTGCGACCACTCGTCGGCCATGGAGATCCGGGCGGCGGAGGCCGAACGGGCTTCGATCAAGTACAAGATGGTCGAGTTCATGGAGGACAAGATCGGGCAGGAGTTCGACGGCTCGATATCGGGCGTTACCGACTGGGGTATCTATGTGGAGCTTTCGGAGAACAAGATCGAGGGGATGGTGGCCCTGCGGGATATGAACGACGACTATTACGCTTTCGACGCCGAGAATTATGCGGTGGTGGGGCATACCACCGGCCGCCGCTTTACGCTGGGCGACGAGGTGCGCATCCGCATCAAGCGCGCCGACCTGAGCCGCAAGCAGCTCGACTTCGAGATGGTGGGGATGATCGACTTCCACACCCGCAACCTGGATCGGTTGCCTGAACCGGCTGCGCAGGGCAGCGGACTCGGGGCTTCGGCCAACGAGGCGCGGCGTGCCGCGCGCGGCGGATCGTCCAACAGGCGCGGCGGGGGCAAATCCCGTTCCCGGAGCGGCAAGGGCGGAAGGGGCAAACAGGCTCCGTCCGGCGGCGAAGAATAACTAAAAACACGTATGACCGACTACATTGCCAAATTCGGGCGTTACATGGAGGCCGAGCGCAAGACAGACACCGGGCTCGGCCTCGCTGCCGAGCATAATACGTTGATACAGACGGATAGCGCTTTATAAGTTATACCGGAATGACCGACTATATTGCCAAATTCGGGCGTTACATGGAGGCCGAGCGACGCTGCTCGGCCTCTACTGTCGATATCTATACCCGCGACCTGCGCGGCTTCGAAGCCTATATGCGCGAGAGCGGCGGATCGGACGGAAAATGGCTGGACCCGGCAGCCGTGGCGCTCGAAGATGTCCGGGGATGGATTATGCGCGAAGTCGAGGCAGGCATCGCCACCGGGAGCGTGAACCGGAA
Organism: uncultured Rikenella sp.; assembly: GCA_947627885.1. Lineage (GTDB taxonomy): Bacteria > Bacteroidota > Bacteroidia > Bacteroidales > Rikenellaceae > Rikenella. The sequence continues at coordinate 17,849 of CANQXP010000028.1, read as the reverse complement.
AATCTCCACCCTGCGGTCGTTTTTCCGCTACCTGATGCGGGAGGGCGTCGTGGTCAAGAACCCGGTGCACGAGATCAAGGCGCTGCGCAGCGGGCGGACGCTGCCCGCCTTCGTGGAACAGAGCCGGATGGCGCAATTGGTCAAAGTGCTGGAGGAGCCTTCCGAGGAATATGCGATCGAGCGGGACGCCATGGTCGTACTGATGCTATACGCCTGCGGCCTGCGGCGTTCCGAGCTGGCCACCCTGACCCTGGAGAGCCTCGACCTGAGGGGCGGGACGGTCAAAGTGACGGGCAAAGGGGCCAAAGAGCGGCTCGTTCCGCTATTGCCCGAAGTCGCGACACGTTTGGAACATTATTTGCGGGTCAGGGAGGGCGAAAAAATTTGCGAAGACGATAAAAATTGCCTATTTTTATCCAATAAAGGCAAAAGGCTTTCGGCCATGGGAGTCTATACGATCGTGAGGGGATACCTGTCGCTGGCAGGGGTGCAGGGGAAGCGGTCGCCTCACGTACTGCGGCACACGTTCGCTACCCACCTGATGCAGCACGGGGCCTCGGTTCGGGTGGTGCAGCAGCTTTTGGGACACGCCTCGCTGGCCGCGACGCAGATCTACACCCACAACACGATAGAGTCTTTGAAAGAGGCCTACGATAATGCCCATCCGAGGGCGGTTTTAAACACTAAGAAAAAGAAGGAGGACAAGGTATGAACATCCAGATTCAATCCGTGAAATTCGACGCAGACCAGAAATTGCTCGATTTCGTACAGCATAAAGTCGGCAAACTCGACCGCATGATCGACAACAGCACGGGCGCCGAGGTGACCCTCAAGCTCGACAAGGACGACGAGGCGGGGAACAAGGTGGCGGTGCTGAAACTCTCGGTGCCGGGCACCGAGCTGGTGGCCGAACGGCGCAGCAAAACGTTCGAGGAGTCGATCGACATGTGCGTGGACGCCATCAAGCGGCAGATCGAACGGTACAAAGAGAAATAGACATTTCCAATTACGGTGAACACACACATCCGGAAGGCATGCGGCGGAACTACGGGTTCGCTGCGTGCCTCCTTGCGTTAAACGAACCTATGGGATACCAGGAACAGAAGCAGCGGATGCTGGACAGCCGCTATATCCGCATGGCCCGCATCTGGGCCGAGAACTCTTACTGCGTGCGGCGGCAGGTCGGCGCGCTGATCGTGCGCGACAAGATGATTATCTCCGACGGCTACAACGGTACGCCGCAAGGGTTTGAGAATGTCTGCGAAGAGGAAGCCACGGGGCTGACCAAACCCTACGTGCTGCACGCCGAAGCCAATGCGATCACCAAAGTGGCCAAGTCGAACAACAGTTCCTTGGGGGCGACGCTCTATGTGACCGCTTCCCCGTGCATCGAGTGCGCGAAGCTCATCATTCAGGCGGGGATACGGCGCGTGGTGTTCTGCGACGATTACCATTCGCGGGACGGCGTGGAGCTGCTGCGGCGCGCGGGGATCGATGTGGTGCAGGTGTCGGAACAAGGCGAATGCCCTTGCGTAAACGAACAAGAATAAGGTATGGAACTGAAGAACGGTACGACAGTCCTCTTCGTGCGCGATGCGCAGCGGGCGAGGGCTTTTTACGAATCTTTGCTGGGCTTTTGCGTCGTGGCGGATTTCGCGGGGGTGAATATTATTTTCCGGGAAGGTTTCGCGTTGTGGCAACCGGCTCCCGATCATGTGATACCGGTAGCTTTCAGCGGCGGTGAGACAAGTGCAATTCACGACAGTTCTCTGCCGCCGAGGATAGAGCTGTGCTACGAGACGGAAGATCTGGACGAGGTGTTCGCTGCATTGAAAGGTCATGGTGTGCGGTTCCTGCACGAGTTGCGCGAAGAGAGCTGGGGACAGCGGACAGTGCGTTTTTTCGACCCGGACGGTCACCTGATCGAGGTGGGGGAATCCATGCCGCTTTTCGTGCGGCGGTTCCGAGACGGCGGAATGACGCCGGAGCAGATCGCGGAACGGACTTCCATGCCGCTGCCTATGGTCAAGCAGATCCTGGCCGATTGATCCCGGTTCAAAAACACGAAGGGCGTTCCTGTCGATTATCAGGAACGCCCTTTTTATTTGGCGAAGGATCGATCTACCGCAATTTCTCGCTGTCGCGCACGAACTGCGCCAGCCCTTTGTCGGTCAGGGGGTGCTGCAACAGGCCGAGGATCGCTTTGAGCGGGCAGGTCGCCACGTCTGCGCCCACTTCCATGCATTCGATGATGTGCCGCGTGTGGCGGATCGAAGCCGCGAGCACTTCGCATGTCTTGTCGTAGCCGTAAGTTTGGAACGTTTCGACGATATCGCCAACCAGCGCGACTCCGTCTTCCGAAATATCGTCCAGCCGCCCCACGAACGGCGAGACATACGACGCCCCGGCTTTTGCGGCCAGCACGGCCTGCCCGACGGTGAAAATAAGGGTACAATTGGTACGGATATGATGGTCGGCAAAATACTTGATCGCGCGTATCCCGGCCTCGGTGCAGGGCACTTTGACCACGATGTTCGGGTGCAGGGCAGCCAGCGCGGTTCCCTCGGCGATCATGCCGTCGTAGTCGGTGCTGAGCACTTCGGCGCTCACGTCGCCGTCCACGATCTCGCAGATCTCACGGTAGTGCGCCTCGACGGCTTTCCGCCCTTCGATGCCTTCTTTGGCCATCAACGACGGGTTGGTCGTCACGCCGTCGATGATACCTAACGCCGCTCCCTCTCTGATCTGTTCGAGATTGGCTGTGTCCAGAAAAAATTTCATAATATTTAATTTTTTATCGTTCGTTTAATTACTACCCGCATAGAACCGTACCTTTTACCTTCGGTTTTCTCGCGCTACCTCGCCAAATTCCGCCAGCGGTCTTTGGTCTCGGTACGCTGCTCGATTCTGAAGAAAAGGTACCCGGAAGACTTTTGAGCCAGCTGCGCTACTCCTCAGGCTCCGCAGTCACCCACTTTGGGTCGGGGAAATAGCCCGCAAAAACTTAGCATGATTGTATAGCGGGCTATTTCTCCCGGCCCAAAAGAGAGTGTAGTTACAGCCAAAGCATCCCAACGGGATGCGCTCGGAAGTTTCTTTGGTTCTTTCTGTTCACAGAAAGAACAGTACCCTCCCACGGGGGTAGAAATAAACGAACGGTTAATGTTTAAAGCCGGTCATTGTTTTCAGGGCCGTTTGGCCCGGCAGCGCCCATTGGAGCGACAGTATGCCCCCGTTGTTCATGTCGAAATACTCCACCCGAAGCTTGTGCCAGCCCTTGGCCAGCGCCCGCTGCGCCGTCAGCTTCGTATCCCCGTGCGGGCCGTCGTTGTCGATCAGCAACTCGCCGTCCACATACAGCATCGAGCCATCGTTCGAAGTCAGCGCGAAAGTGTAGACACCGTCCTGCGGCACCTCGATAAAGCCCTCGTAGACCAGCCCCAGCCAGCCCTCCAGCTTCTCCGGAACCGCCACACTGTCCAGCGTGTAATTCCGCACCACCTTGGCCTCCTGTATCTCCGCGCACTTGCGCCCCTTGAACTCGTGGTACACCATCCGCACCCCGTCCTCCATCTTTTTGTCCGGCAAAGCCTGTGCCGGAGAATAAGCCTCCTTGCGGTACTCTGCTGTCTGCATCGCTCCCGCTGTTCCGTCCGGGCGGAACGGGCGGAAGATGAACTTCGTCGATTCCGTCACTGTAATAGAGCCCGTGCATAGCGTGGACTGAGCATTCGGGAAACTGCCGTCCGTGGTGTAGCGCACCTCGATATTCGGCAGGATGCTGTGCACCGTAACCGTCGCCGTGTCCACGAATACATTGATATCGTTGAACCCGGTCAAGTCCGGCACACGATAGTTGATCCCGTGGCGGTCGAGGTAATCCACCTGCGCCACGAAACGTTTTTCGAAATCGGCCCAGTCCTTCGCTTCCGGCTGCGCCCATGCGATTTCGCTCAGGGCCATCATGCGCGGCATGATCTGGTACTGCATCCGCCGTACGCTTGGGATTCGTTCGCACCACGTGTTGGCCTGCACACCCCGGATATGCTTTTTCTGCTCCGGCGTCAGGTTCCAGTCCGCCCGGTAGGTAGTCGGCTCGGTATCGTACACCCGTTTGAGGTCGCGGGCCTGTTCGATGAAGTCGAAATAGAGCAGGAAGTCCGGGCAGATAATGACGTCGTTCCCCTGTGCGGTCGCCGTGGTCACCGCCTTCGGCGCCCAGTCGCGCCACCAGGTGATGGTCGCCGTCGGTGACAGCCCCCCGTCCACGATCTCGTCCCAGCCGATCAGCTTTTTGCCGTTGGCGTTGAAATGGCGTTCCATGTCGTGCACGAACCACGCCTGCAACTCGTGCTCGTCCTTCAGGTTATAGGTTTTGATGCGCGCCTGGCAATCCGGGCAGGCCTTCCAGTTGGTCTTTTCGACCTCGTCCGCCCCCAGGTGCACATATTCATACGGGAACAGGCTGAACACCTCGCTATAAACGTTCTTGGCGAACATCAGCGCCGAATCCTTGCCAGGGCAGAGCGGCGACGAGAAAGATTGTCCCCAGCTCGATTCCCCGGTGCAGGTGATCCACGGGTAGCCCTGCTGCGCACCCATCAGGTGGCCCGGCATATCCAGCTCCGGAATGACGTCGATCCCGCGCTCGGCGGCATAGGCTACGACATCGCGTACCTGTTCCTGCGTATAGAACCCGCCGTATAAGGTGTCCCCGTCCTCCACTTTCAGGAGTTCCTGGGGGATCAGCATATCGGGATTGTCCTCCTTGGCCGCCATCGCCATGCACTCGCGGTCCTGCCCGTTGAATTTGCGCCACGCGCCTTTTTCGGTCAACAAAGGATATTGCTTGATCTCGATGCGCCAGCCCTGGTCGTCCGTGAGGTGCCAGTGGAATTTGTTGAGCTTGTAGGTCGCCATCAGGTCGATGAAATCCTTGACCTGGTCGGCGGTGTAGAAATGACGGCTCACGTCGAGATGAGCGCCGCGCCAGTCGAAGCGCGGAGCGTCGGTGATCGTCACATGGGGTATCCGGCTGTCTTTCGGATCGGCCGGCACCAGTTGCCGCAGGGTGGCGATTCCCATCAGCACGCCGCGCGGCGTGGCTCCCTGAATGGTGATACCTTTGTCATCGACGGTTAAAGTATATGCCTCCGGGTTCTTGTCGTCGAGTCCCAGTTGCAAGTCGATATTCCCCTCCTTGCCCGGTCGTGCGGCTTCGAGCTGGAGGGCCGAGGATTTCGCCAAAGCCTCAATCAGGTATTTCGCAGCGGGGGCCAGAGCCGAATCGGCGGCCACGGTCATGCCGCTTTTCAGTTTGAACACGCCGTGTCCCTCTGTCACCGAAACGGGCTTCGGGATCACGTTGATCTCAGGCATGGCCGCCGGCAGCGTGCCGCATGCGGCGACCACGAGCGATACGGCCGCTATCGCAGCGGCGAGTGCCGGGAAGTTTTTTTTCAGCATAGTCTTTGAGTTGGGTTTAAGTTTGGGGCCACGGCTCGCGGCTATTCTTGGATGAGCTTTTCGATGCGGTCGACATATTCCAGCGAGTCGTCGATCGCAAAGGCGATCTCAGGCACGGTTCGGAGCTGGTTCTTTACCCGTTTGCCGAGCTCGTAACGGATCGTGGAGGTATTCTCTTTCAGGGCTTGGAGGGTCACAGGCCCTTTGTCGAAGGGGAATACGCTGAGGTATATCTTAGCGAAGGTCAGGTCGGGACTGACGCGCACTTTCGACACGGTTACCATCGCGCCCTGCACCAGGTGCCGGGCCTCTTTCAGGAAGATATCGCTGATGTCTTTCTGAATTTGTCGCCCGACTTTCTGCTGACGGGTCGTCTCTTCTCTTTCCATATTTTTTTGTATTTTAACTTTTTATTTCATTTGGGGGCCGCCCGGAACCAGCGTGGGCGAAGCCTAACGAAGCGCAGGTGCAGCCCTACGCCTGGGGTGGCTCCGGCCTGGCCGTTGCCGCGGGATTTTGAAGGAATTACCCCCTCGGCCGTTCCCCCCGCGCGAACAGCCACAACGCGAGTCCCACCAACACCGCCGCCATCGCCCCGAGGACTGCCAACGGCAGCCACAGATCCGACACCGGTTGCCCTTTCAGCATCAGCCCCTTGATCCCCTCGATAAACCACGTCGCCGGTACCGCCTGGCAGGCCCATTGCAGCGCCACCGGCATATTGTCCAGCGGGAAAATGAACCCCGATAACAGCATTGTCGGCAGGAACAGGCCCAGCAGGGACGAAGTCAGCGCCGACTGCTGCGTCTTGACCACCGACGAGATCAGAATCCCCAGCCCGATCGCCGCGAGGATGAACAAACCGCACAGCAAAGCCAGTCCCCACAAACTCCCGTAGCACGGCATGCCGAACACCAGTGTGCCCAGCAGCATGATAACCGTCGTATTGACCGCCGTCAGCACGAAATAGGGAAGCACCTTCCCCAGCACGATCGTCCGGGCCTTGAGCGGCGACACCGTCAGCAGGCGCAGCGTTCCCGTCTCCTTCTCCCGCGCCAATGTCACCGAAGTCATCATCGCCGCCACGATCATCACGATCAGCGCGATCACTCCCGGCACGAACATATAAGCCGATTTCAGCTCCGGGTTGTACATCATCCGCACATTGGTGCGAACCGGTGAAACCCCTCCCGTTAACCCGTGCGAAGCGTTGAGCTCCGAATTCAGGTCCGCCACGATCCCCGAAGCATAGCCGATAATGGTCGTGGCCACGTTCAGGTCCGACGCGTCCGTCACCAACTGCACGCTCGTCCCCCCGTACCGCCGCGCGTCCGAACCGAAATCCGGCGGGATCACGATCACCATCTTGACCGTTCCCTTCTTGAACGCCCCATCTATGTCCGCCTCGCGCCGCACGTTGTCCACGATCCGGAACTGGTCTGCCGCCGCCAGTTTGCGCACCAATCTCCGTGCCAAAGGATCGCCGTGCGACGAGTCCAGCACGGCCACCGGCGTATGGTCGATGTCCGAGGAGATGACATAACCGAAAAGCATCACCAGGGCCAAGGGCATGGCGAACAGCATCGCCAGCGTCCTGCGCTCGCGCAGGATGTGCCGCCACTCTTTGGCCACGAAGCTCAGGAAACTGCTATTTCTCATCGCCGGGTCAGTTTTTCGAACAAATCGTCCATATCCTTCGCCCCATACTCCCGCATCAGCGTCCGGGGTTTGTCCAGGGCTTTCATCTCCCCGTCCGCCATGATCAGCGTCCGGTTGCAGTACAACGCCTCGTCCAGGTAGTGGGTAGTCACCAGGATCGTGGTTCCCTCCGTGGACGCATCGAGGATCAGCTCCCAGAACCGCCGGCGTCCCAGCGGGTCGACCCCGCCCGTCGGCTCGTCCAGGAACAGGACTTCCGGACGGTGGAGCATCGCCGCCGAAAGGGCGATCTTCTGTTTCCAGCCCGGCGGCAGGCCGCCCACGAGCTGGTCTTTCAATGTCTCCATTTCGAGTTTGCGGTACATCTCCGCCATCCGTTCCCGCAGCTCCGTCCGCTTCAGGCCGTAGATGGTGCCGAACAGTTGCAGGTTCTCGCCCACGGTCAGGTCGTTATAAAGCGAAAACTTCTGGCTCATATACCCGATGCGCCGCTTGACCTGCTCCGGCTTATGCGCCACGTCGAAACCCGCCACCTCGGCCCGGCCCGACGTCGGTTTCAGCAATCCGCACAGCATGCGTATCGCGGTGGTCTTCCCCGCCCCGTTGGCGCCGAGGAATCCGAACACTTCACCCCGCCCTACGTCGAACGAAAGGTCGTCCACGGCGGTGAAATCCCCGAAGCGGCGGGTCAGGTGCTGCACTATGATGTTCCGGTCTTCCATGTCTGCTATCGGCTGTCCGCTTGGAGTGTCTCTTCCGTCTCGGCCCCGGAAGTGAGTTGTATGAACAGGTCTTCGACCGTGGGCCGCACGGCGCTGACGCTGACCAGCGAGGTATCGACCCCCTGCCCCCGGAGGTAGCTGACCACGGTTTCGCTGCGCATGCCGGGCAGGGTCATCCCCAGGTGTATGCGGTCGCCGAAAGAGTAGCATCCGCCGCTGAGCGACCATTCGCGCAACAGATGCAAAAGCCGGGTGTTGAGCGCGGTATCGGCGGCGCCGATCTCGTACAGTGTTCCGCGGTAGTGCTCCCCGACTTCGCCGGGAGCCAGCTCGTCCAATATGGTGCCGTGGTGGATCAGGGTGATGCGGTCGCATTTGGCTGCTTCGTCCATATAGGAGGTGGAGACGAGCATGGTCTTCCCTTTGCCGGCCAGCCCGCGCAGTGCGGCCCAGAATTCGCTGCGCGAGGTGGGGTCGACTCCGGTGGTGGGTTCGTCGAGCATCAGCACCTGGGGATCGTGGATCATAGCGCAGCATAGAGCGAGTTTCTGTTTCATGCCCCCGGAGAGTTTGGATGCGGGCCGGTCGGAAAAGGGTTCGATCTGCGCCCAGATGTCCCCGACCAGGTCGACGACGGCCTGTACGGGTTGCCGGTAGATGTGTGCGAAGAATTCGAGGTTCTCGCGCACGGAGAGGTCGCCGTACAATGAAAAAATCGCCGGCATGTATCCGACGGTTTTCCTGACGTCTTTCCATTGTTTCCGTATGTCGTATCCCCCGACGGTGGCGGTACCGCGGTCGGCGTGGGTCAGGGTGACGAGGATGTCGAAGAGGGTGGTCTTCCCGGCCCCGTCGGCGCCGATCAAACCGTGGATGGTGCCTTCCGGCACGTGCAACGATACGTCGTCGAGGGCGACGATGCCACCCCAACGCTTCGTTATGCCTTCCGCTTCGATCATACTATTGTATTATTCCTTCGTTTTATTACTACCCCTGTAGGGAACTGTTCTTTCTTTGAAAAGAAAGAACCAAAGAGCCGACGCAGCCGCCGAGTAGCCATCAAGCTGGCTTGAATGGCCGAGGCGCCAGGAGGAAGGCGAAGCCAAACTTTCGAGCAGCCTGCCGAGGAACTCAGTCTGCCGAACTCCTTATGTTTGGCGCAACGGGCGGGGCGTAAAGCCCTTTGGGCAAGCCCCGCCCGTTCGCCAAAAGATGAAGATTGCGGAGCCTAAGGAGTAGCGCAGCTATCTCAAAAGTTTCTTTGGTTCTTTCTTTTCAAAGAAAGAACGGTTCCATGCGGGTAGTGAATAAACGAACGGTTAATTATTATTGAAATAGACTTCGGCCGGCATTCCGATTTTGAGCGGGCCAGGGTTAGCCACATAGATTTTGAGGGCATAGACCAGGTTAGCCCGTTCATCCTTCGTTTGGATCACCTTCGGCGTGAACTCCGCCTTGTCCGCGATCCAGCCGATGCGCCCCGTGAAAGCCGCATTTCCCGCATACGTGCTGTCCACCAGCACCCGCACCGATTGTCCCAGCCGCACCTGAGTCAGTTGCGGTTCCTCGATATAAGCCCGCAGGATCAGCGTATCCAGGTTCGCCACCTTGTAAAGCGGCTTGCCGATCGCCGCCAGTTCGTGCTGCTCCGCATACTTCGCCAGCACCGTTCCCGCCACCGGGTTCACTACATACGCATTGTCGATACGGTCCTGCACCTGCAGGATCTGCTGCCGCAGCGGCTCCATCCGCGCCAGCAAAGTGCGCGTCTGGATATCGAGGTTCGACTCCTCGGCGTCCAGTTGCTTCTGCAACACCTCCGCATCATACGAAAGGTTGTCCACCTGCTGCGCCGTCGAAGCGTCCGCATCCGCCAGCCCTTTGTACCGCGCCAGCTCGTGTTTGGTCTTCGCCAGCTGCTCGCGCACTACGTCCAGCTGCTTCTCCTTTTCCGGCAGCTGCGCCCGAAGCACCGCGATCTCACCCCGGAGCTGGTTGCGCTGCAACACCAGCTGCGTGGTGTCCACCCAACCCACGATCTCGCCCCGGTGGAGCTTGTAACCTTCGTCCACGTTGAACTCCAGCAACTTGCCATTGCCGTCCGCCGAAACGACGACCTCCACCGCCTCGAAATTGCCGTAGGCATCCGGCTTCGGTCCCCGCGTGCAGGAAATCATGCTCCACACCCCCAGCAAAGCCGCCGCCCCGATCAAAAAACTTCTGTTCATATATCTGCTATTTGTAAATGCCCCGTGCGGCGTCGTAGTTGATCCAAGCCTGCACTAAACGTAAAGCGTTCACCTGCGCATTGATCCGCGCCTGCGCTTCGTTGTTGAACTCCGTCAGGTACTCCGAATCCGTAATGATCCCCCCCTTGAGCTGCGCCAGGGCCCTTTCGCGAACCGCCGTCCGCGCCGCCACGATCTGCGGATCCATCGCCGTCACCTCATGCAATTTACCGATGTCCGTCCTGTACTGCTCCGTTTCGATCGAAACGTTCCGCTCGAAATCGCGCTGCTGCTGGTCGATGTCCTGGCTCGCGATCCGGTTGGCCCGTTTCTCCTTCTGCGTGGCGTCCCAGCCCGTCAGCGGCATGTTGAACCGAAGCCCCCCGATGGCCATGGGCGCGAAATCGCGGTCGAGGAAATTATACCCCGGCCGACCGTATCCGCCGCTCGCGAACAACGACAATTTCGGGTTGGACTTGCTGTTCAGGAGCCGGTTCTGCGTGTCGATCTGGTCTCGCTGGCGGGCGTACAGCTCCAGTTCCGTCCGGTGCAAAGGCCCCTCCTGCCCCGGAACCCCCGACGGGATCGCCGGAACTTGCAATACGGTCGTCTCCGTCACCGTCATTCCCGTCAGCACCGATAAGGCTTCCGCCAGCTTGGCCCGTGTACCCTGCAACTCCGCCCGCTGCTGTTCCAGTTCCAGCATCCGGGCCGTCAGTCCGGCCTGCGTTCCGCCCGTGGCCGTCCCATGCGCCACCTGCGCCTCCACGACCTTCATGTCCGACACCAGCGTCTGCCGCATCAAGGCATTGACCTCCAGCTGCCGGTCTGTCAGCAACAGGTCGATGTATGTCGCGTTGATCCGATCCCGGAGCCGGTCGAGCTGAACGTCCAGCGAAGCCGTTTCCACCTGTTCCGCCGCCGCGTTCGCCCGCTTGGTATTGCGGACGCTGCTCCCCCCGTAGATGACCTGGTTGAGATCCACCGTGGCTTTGTACTGGTCGCGGGGCAGGTCGATGGCAACCGGCAGCGGCAGGTCGCCGGGAAACTTGGGCACCTCGTTCTGGTAACTCGCCTGCGCATTGACCTCCAGCTGCGGGATCAAGGCCGAAGAGGCCGCCCGGTCTTTGGCCTGCCGTTTTTGTCCCGCCAGCCCGCGGCGTACCGTGAGCGGCGAACGGGCAACGGCCGCCTCGCGGCACCCCTCCAGGGTCAATACGGCGTCCTGGGCCGACGCCGAAGCGCAGGCCGACAGGAGCAGAGCAGAAAAGACGATTCGGATCATAAAACAGGCGATTCTATGGACAATGTTACGAAATATGCAGGAAATTTCAAATTTAACGCTAACTTTGGGAGGTTACGATCGAATGACTACTAACTTAAAAACGATCCGCATAATCATGAAATCCAGACTGATATTGTTCGCTCTGACAGGGGTGATGCTTTCCGTCGGAGGTGCTTACGCCCAGAAAGGGCGCACCATTACGCCGTTCACGCCACGCATGACGGACTCCACGGGCAAAAAAGTTTACGTCCAGCCGCAGGAAGTGCGCCGGAGCCGTATCGCCGTCACGTTCGGCTACGGGTACTCCGCGGTGACTTCGTACGACAGCTATGCCAATAAGCGGTTCCCTTTCGTGGAGAACACGGGCGCCAATAATGCGCCTGCGGGACATATCACCGGTAGCCTGGGGACTATCAGCATCGGGATCAACTATGAGATCACGCCGTGGCTGGAGCTCAATGTCCCGTTCGTCTATTCGCATAACAAAGGCCGGCAGGAGTTCCGGAATGTGACCCAGAACGGCCAGAAGGACGACTGGTTCACCATTCTTCCCAGCCTGCGCATCAACTGGGTGCGGAACAACTGGCTGTCGGTCTATACGCGCGCCGGGGTCGGCATCGGGCTGGGCAACCGCTGGGTCTCGGTGGACGTGGACCAGTCGGCCAAGGCGATCTTCGCCTACCAGGTTTCGCCGGTGGGGGTCGAGATGGGCAAAGGAAATTTCTGCTTCTTTGTCGAAGGGGGCTACGGCTTCACCGGTGCGGTGAGCGCCGGGATCAAGCTCAAGGTGGGCAAGGTGCTCAAAGACGGCAGAACCAGCACGGGCCGCGAGGTGAACTGGTATGACAAGTACCTTCACTAACGGAAGACAGTCTTTTACATCAGTGCTCCGCCCCGGTTTATTCCCGTTGGAATAGGCCGGGGCGGAACATTTTTCCACGCCGCCGCGAATCCCTTGTGCAAAAAGAAGAGATAATATTAAGATTTCTTAAAAACTAAATAAAAGAGTACCTTTGTCGCTCCTTTTTCACTCTTCGGGAATATATTATGGAATGGATTAACAACCTCTTTTTCGGCGGCGGCGTGGCCCATTCGATCCTGCTGATCGCCCTGGTGGTCGCCGTGGGGATCGCCCTGGGGAAGATCAAGATAGCCGGCATCTCGCTGGGCATTACCTGGATCCTGTTCGTCGGCATCGCCCTGAGCCATTTCGGCATGCGGATCGACCCTTCGACCCTGCATTTTGTCAAGGAGTTCGGCCTGATCCTCTTCGTCTACTCGATCGGGTTGCAGGTGGGGCCCAGCTTCTTCTCGTCGCTCAAAAAAGGGGGCTTCACCCTCAATATGCTGGCTACGGCCATCGTTTTTCTCGGCGTGGCTATCGCCTATATCCTGCACGTGGCGACCGGGATACCGATCACTACGATGGTGGGCATCCTCTCCGGGGCAGTCACCAACACGCCGGGACTGGGGGCCGCGCAGCAGGCGTACAGCGATATGACGGGCATCAACGACCCGTCCATTCCGCTCGGTTATGCCGTGGCCTATCCGCTGGGGGTGATCGGGATCATCGTTTCGATCATGGCCATGCGCTTTTTCTTCCGCATCCGGCTGGATAAGGAGACTGCGGCGGCCGGCGCCGGCGAACAGGATGACAGCGGGGCGCAGCGCATTTCGATCGTGCTGGAGAATCCGGTGATCGCGGGGCGCAATGTCGGGGACATCTCGTGTCTGATCGACCGCACGTTCGTGATCTCGCGCGTGTGCCACCGGTCGGACGGACGCACGGAGATCGCCAGCAACAATACGGAGCTGAATCTCGGGGACAAGCTCTTCGTGATCGCGGCCCACAAGGACGAGGAGGCGCTGGTGGCGTTCCTCGGCCATAAGATCGACATGGATTTCTCGGAGTGGGAAAAGCTGGACAGCCAGTATATCTCGCGCCGGGTGATGATCACCAAACCGGAGCTGAACGGGAAACGCCTCGGCGACCTGCGGCTGCGGAGCACTTACGGCATCAATATCACGCGGGTGAACCGCGCCGGGGTGGATCTGGTGGCCAACCGGAACCTGCATCTCCAGATGGGCGACCGCGTGACGGTGGTGGGTACCGAGACGGGCGTGGCGGAGGCTACCAAGGTGCTGGGGAACTCGATGCGCAGGCTGCGCGAGCCGAACCTGATCCCGATCTTCATCGGTATCTTTCTGGGGGTGCTCTTGGGTAGTATCCCGATCATGCTGCCGGGCATCCCGCAGCCGCTCAAGCTGGGGCTGGCGGGCGGCCCGCTGATCGTTTCGATCCTGATCAGCCGTTTCGGGCCGCAGTACAAGGTGGTGACCTACACGACGATGAGCGCCAACCTGATGCTGCGCGAGATCGGCATCGCTCTGTTCCTGGCGGGCGTGGGACTGGGAGCCGGCGAGGGCTTCGTGGAGACGATCGTGGACGGCGGCGGATACAAGTGGATCGGCTACGGGGTCATCATCACGATGGTGCCGTTGCTGCTCGTAGGAGTTGTCGGGCGGCTGTTCTACAAGATCAATTACTTTACCCTGGCGGGCTTGCTGGCGGGGAGTATGACGGACCCGCCAGCGCTGGCCTATTCGAACGCGGTGGCGGGCAACGACCTGCCGTCGGTGGGGTATGCGACGGTCTATCCGCTGACGATGTTCCTGCGCATCCTCACGGCGCAGCTGCTGATCCTTTTCGTGGCGGGGTAACACTGAACCGTAGGTTATTTTGCACAGTGCCGTGTGTGACTGTTCTTTCTTGAAAGAAAGAACCAAAGAACTTTTGAGCCAGCTGCGCTACTCCTTAGTCTGCCGAAAGGCTCAACACTTTGGGGTATGGAAAAGGGGCCGCTAATGTAATTATTACATCAGGCGGCCCCTTTTCCGTACTCTAAAAGAGCTGAGGCATTGATAGATTTAGGATGCGCAGCATCCTCGAAAAGTCTTTTGGGTACCTTTTCTTCAGAAAAGGTACGGTTCCATACAGTACAATGCGAATAAACCTACGATTTATGGTTGTTTTCGGCGCGGTCGAGGTGATACTCCAACGCGCGGACGGAGATACGCATCTCCTGGATCGAGATGCCAAGCGAAATGATGAGCAGCAGTAAGGCCACGCCGAAAGTCCAGACGGCGGCGGTCTGCAACCCTATATAGATCAGCAGGGTGCAGACTACGCACAGGAACAGGCTGCCCACGCCGAAGACTTGCATGGAACGGGACATGTAGAGCCGCTTACGGAGGTTCTCGATCTGCTTCCGGGTCACAGCGGTGGGACTCTGGTCGTGCTGGGCGATGAGGTTGCGGATCACCTGCGCGTAAGCGAGGAATCGATTGGTGTAGGCCAGCATCAGCAGCGAGATGGCCGAGAAAAGGATCGAAGGGGTCGTCAGTGTCAGTTCTTCCATATCTGTTCATTTTTATGGTTCGGTTATTTTTTTGGGGTAGTTACAGCCTCACGCTCGCCGCGAGCACGCGGCCCCGCGCGGGAGCGCAGTTCTCTCCTTTTTATAGCGAGCAGTTTGGAAAGGTGCCCGCTCGCTAAAAAGGCGAGAATGGAAATTTCGCCTAAAGTCGAAATTTGCAGAATCGCCGCGGGCGCCGTCAATATAAAAACGGCGGCGAACGAAGTGAGCCGCGCAGCCCGGAGCCACCCCCGGCGAAGGGCTGCAATAGCACCCCTCCGCTGGCTCCGGAAAAGGAAAACCGATTATTTCAAATAACCGAACGATTAAAATAACGGACAATAACCGCGCCGGATTGCGATGATGATAGAATGTTAATAAAATTCCCGGTACCCTGCCTTCCATGACCGAATAAAAATCCATCTTTGTTAGCGGTAAACGGTTCCGACCCCGGTTTCAAACGCCGGCAGTAGGATTAAAAGGGAACCCTGTGGGAACCAGGGACTATCCCCGTAGCTGTAAGTTCCATTATAAAGGGGCGTGCAATCTCAATTGAAAGCACACAGCCACTGCGCGAACTTTTCGTGCGGGAAGGCCGCACCGCCCCGGAACGAGTCAGAAGACCTGCCGTCCAGCCGACCTATTAACCGTAGCTTTCGGGAGAAAAGCCGGTGAACCCCATCGCTCCGCCCAGGCGGCCCGGTGCCTCACATTACCATTCCCGCAAGCTGCCCAAGCAAACCTTTTAACACCTTACAAAAGATGAACGGCAGCACCACACCCCCGCAGATCGTCAAACGCGACGGCACCGTCGTGGCCTTCCAGCCCGAAAAGATCGAACAAGCCATCTTCAAAGCCATGCGCGCCGTCGAAGCCCCCGACCGCAAAGCCGCCCACGGCCTCGCCGAAGAGGTCGTCCGCAAGCTTGCCGACGACCGCCGCGGCCAGATCCCCACCGTCGAACAAGTGCAGGACACCGTCGAGCAAACCCTTTTCAACCACGGCTACTTCGCCCTGGTCAAAGCCTACCTCCTCTACCGCAAACAGCACGAACAACTGCGCAGCTCCAAAGAGCTGCTCTCGAACCTCGACGTGATCGACGACTACCTCGCCATGGCCGACTGGCGTATCAAGGAGAGCGCCAACTCCGCCTACTCGTTGCAGGGGCTGAACCAGCATATCTCCACCATGATCACGGCCCAGTACTGGCTGAGCCGCCTCTATCCCGACAGCATCGCCGAAGCGCATAAAAGCGGGGCGCTGCATATCCACGACCTCGGATTCCTGAGCGTCTATTGCGTGGGTTGGGATCTCAAAGACCTCCTGCTGACGGGTTTCCGCGGCGTCGAGGGCAAAGCGCAGAGCTCGCCCGCCAAACATTTCCGTACTGCGCTGGGGCAGGTGGTCAATTTCTTCTACACCATGCAGGGCGAAGCCGCCGGGGCACAGGCCTTCGCCAACTTCGACACTTTCCTCGCTCCTTATATCAGGTATGACAATCTCGACTACGAACAGGTGAAGCAGTGCCTTCAGGAGTTCCTGTTCAACCTGAACGTGCCGACGCGCGTGGGGTTCCAGACGCCGTTCACCAACATCACGATGGACCTGGTAGTGCCCGATTTCCTCAAAAACGAGCCGGTGGTATGGGGCGGCCAGGTGCTGACCGAGACCTACGCCGGTTTCCAGCCGGAGATCACTCTCCTCAACCGCGCTTTCGCCGAGGTGATGTGTCAGGGCGACGCTTCCGGAAGCCTCTTCTCGTTCCCGATCCCGACCTACAATATTACGCCCGACTTCGACTGGACGAACCCCGACTACGAGGGTATCTGGGAGATGACGGCCAAGTATGGTATCCCGTATTTCTCTAACTTTGTCAACTCCGACATGAAGCCGGACGACGTGCGGAGCATGTGCTGCCGCCTGAGGCTCGACAAACGCGAGCTGATGAAGCGCGGCGGGGGCCTCTTCGCGGCCAATCCGCTGACCGGATCGGTGGGCGTGGTGACGGTCAACCTGCCGCGGCTGGGCTACGAGTCGTCGTCCGAGGAAAACTTTTTCCAGCGGCTCCGCCACCTGATGGAGCTGGCCAAAGAGAGCCTCGATATCAAGCGCAAGGTGATCGAGCAGTACACGGCCAAAGGGCTCTACCCCTATTCGAAATTCTACCTCCGCCACGTGCATGAGCGGTTCGGGTGCTACTGGAAGAACCACTTTTCGACCATCGGCATCAACGGCATGAACGAGTGCTGCCTGAACTTCCTCGGCGTGCCGCTGGCCAGCGCGGACGGCATGGCTTTTTCGAAAAAGGTGATGAATTTCATGCGCGACATCCTGGCCGAGTTCCAGGACGAGACGGGCAACATCTACAACCTCGAAGCGACCCCGGCCGAGAGCACGGCCTACCGTTTCGCCAAGATCGACACGGCGCAGTACCCGGACATCATCGTGGCCAACCACGAGCAGTTCAAGGAGGGGGCGAAACCGTACTACACCAATTCGACCCACCTGCCGGTGGGTTTCACGGACGACTTGTTCGAGGCGCTGGAGATGCAGGACGAGCTGCAAACGCTCTACACGGGCGGTACGGTGTTCCATGTCTTCACAGGCGAGGGGGCCATGACGGCGGAGGCGGCCAAGTGCATGGTGCGGCGGGTGACGGACAATTTCCGGCTGCCGTACATCACCCTGTCGCCTTCGTTCAGCGTCTGCCCGTCGCACGGTTACCTGCCGGGCGAGCATTTCACCTGCCCGAAGTGCGGGGCCAAGTCGGAGGTTTACAGCCGCATCGTGGGCTATATGCGCCCGGTGAGCCAATGGAACGACGGCAAGCGGGAGGAGTTCGCGGCGCGGAAACTGTTCGACCGGAGCGTGATGAACGGGGTGCCTGAACGTTGTGCGGCATGCGAATAGGGGGTTCCTGAAGCAGAGCCTGATCGACTGGGACGGGAAGCTCGCGGCAGTGGTCTTCACCAAGGGTTGCAATTTCCGGTGCGGCTACTGCCACAACCCGTCGCTGGTGGTGACGGAATTGCTGAACTGCACGCCGGATGTGCCGCAGGAGGAGGTTTTCGCC
>CANQXP010000027.1 GCA_947627885.1 uncultured Rikenella sp. | reverse complement strand
ATGTCAAAACAAAATCGCCGCCACGATTATATTGCAAATATAGATAATTCTCTTAATAAAACAAAACCGGGCGAAAAATTTTCCTTAAATGGGTAGCGCGCAGCCGCAGTAAGATGATGAGCGAGAAGCGCGACTCGCCAGAGTCGCCGGGCCGCCGCCAGCGCCTTCGGCGCTCGCCCCCGGGCGGCAGCCCGAAGACGAAAGAGCGAGCAGCTGAGTTCCCGCGCAGCGGGCGGGCGGCAGCCCCCCGCCGATAGCTTTTCCTTGTTTCGGCCCGGAGCCAGCGGAGGTCATAACGAGCATCGCGAGTGCAGGCCTACGCCTTGTGGCTGAGTAAACTCCCGAATCGAGTGCCGAGCGGCACCTCCGGGCCGCGCGACCTGACGGTTGCCAAATACAAAAGTCCCCCGCGGCAGCCCGAAAACCAGGGAGCCGGATTCCTTTGGCAATGGCGGCTATGCTGTCGGGCAGCATAGCCATTCGGGGATAGTTATGTGCCAAAAAAAATTTACATCAAACACACATAAAACAAGGTAAAGCCGTATATGCTGACCATTATTTTTTCGCCGGGCGGATGATCGTCCGCAGCGGCCGGTCGTAAGTCAGGTAGCTCCAGCTCCAGTCGAACAGCACCGTCAGCCGGTTGCGCACCCCGATAATGAACAGCAGGTGCACGAACAGCCACAAGGCCCACGCGAAAAATTCCCCGAAATGGCGGCCCCAGATCTCCGCCACCGCCCGGTTGCGCCCGATGGTCGCCATCGAGCCTTTATCCTTGTACCGGAACGGTTCCGGAGCATTTCCGGCCACCGATGCCAGCAGGTTGCGGGCCACCTGTTTCCCCTGCTGGATCGCCACCTGGGCCACCTGCGGATGGCCGTTCGGGTAACGCGGGTCACTGGTCAGCAAACACTGGTCGCCGATCACGAAAATGTTCTCCGCCCCCTCCATCCGGTTGTATTCGTCCACCTTGACCCGGCGCCCCCGGCCCAGCTGTTCCGCGGAGATGCCGTCCAGCGCATTGGCGATCACCCCGCTGGCCCAGATCACCGTCCGCGCCGGAATCGACTCCCCGTCATTATAGGTGACCGCGTGTCCGTCGAAATCCTTGACCGTAGCCCCGAGCACCACCTCCACCCCGGCACGCTCCAGATCTTTCAGCGCACGCGCCGAAGACTCCTCCGAAAAGCCCTCCAACAGCCGCGGCGAGGCGTTCAGCAGGAAAATCTTCATCGCCGAAATATCCAGTTCCGGATAATCTTTCGGGAAGATGCGCCGTTGCAGCTCGGCCAAGGCCCCGGCCAGCTCCACACCGGTCGGGCCGCCGCCCACCACGACGAAATTCAGCAATTCGGCCCGCTCGGCCGCATCCGCCGTCCGCACCGCCTGCTCCATCGTCGCCAGCACCCGGTTGCGCAAGGCCAGCGCCTCGCCCACGCTCTTAAGCGGCAGGGCGTGCCGCTCGACACTCTCCATACCGAAATAGTTGGTATCGGTGCCGGCGGCCAGCACTAGGTAGTCGTAATGCAAGTCGCCCGCCGTGGTGTGCAATACGTTGCGGGAGGCATCCACCGCCTCGACGCCCGCCATCCGGAAGTGGAAATCCTTCCCCTTGCGGAACACCTTCCGCAGGGGAAAAGATATGGCGGTCGGCTCCATGCCGGAGGTCGCCACCTGATAGAGCAGCGGCTGGAACTGGTGGTAATTGTTCCGGTCGATCAGCACGGTTTGGAACTCGCCGTGCCGGGTCAGGACACGGCCCGCCGCAATGCCGCCGAAACCGCCGCCAACGATCACGACGCGCTTGTTCCTGGGGGCTGGAATGTTCAAATCCATGATAATGAGTGGTTGGAATGGATGGATATTACGTTAATTTTTTTATCTTGCGAACCTATGAAACGATTCTTGCTTCTCATCACGCTTTGCGCCGCAACGTATGCGGCAACAGCCATGCCAAACCCGAAAAGCGTCCTTCCGGCGCTGATTCCCTACCCGCAGAAGGTCGAGATCACGGGGCCTTACAAAATGCCGCTGCTGAACGTCAAGGTCAGGATCGACACGACGCTCGACCTTCCGGCCGAGGGCTACCTGCTCGAAACCTACCGCAAAGGGGTGCGCATCACGGCCAAGGACGAGCGCGGAGCCGTCTGGGCCCGCCAGACGCTGCGCCAGCTGACGGATGACAAAGGGCTGGTGCCGAGCGTGAAGATCACCGACTGGCCGGCGTTCAGCTGGCGTGGGTTCATGCACGACACGGGGCGCAACTACATCTCGGTCGAGAACCTCAAAAAGCACCTCGATCTCCTGTCGCAGTACAAGATCAACCTGTTCCACTGGCACCTGACCGACCATCCGGCGTGGCGGATCGAGTCGCGGGCTTTCCCGCAGCTCAACGATCCGATCTACCAGCGGCCGGGACGCGACCAGGGAAAATTCTACACCTACGGCGAGATCCGGGACGTGATCGCCTACGCCCGCAAAAAGGGCATCCGGGTGATCCCCGAGATCGACATGCCGGGCCACAGCACCTATTTCAACACCACGTTCGGCTTCGGCATGTCCGACCCGCGGGGGATGAAGGTGCTGGAGAAGGCTTTGAACGAATTTTTCGCCGAAATACCGGTTTCGGAAGCGCCGTATATCCACATCGGCTCGGACGAGGTGCACATCCCGAACCCGAAGGAGTTCATGCACTGGGCGGATAGTATGGTTGTATCTAACGGCCGCATCCCGATGGTGTGGGATCCGGGGCTGCCCGCCGCGGCGGAGCATACGGTCCGGCAGATATGGTCCGAAGCGCCGGGCTACGTGACCAGGAACAAGGCGGCGGGGCGTTTCGTCGATTCGTACATGGGCTACCTGAACGGTTACGACCCGATTTCGTTCGTCCAGCGGATGTTCCTGCACAACCCTTGCGACCAGGCCCAGGGGGATTCGCTGGCGCTGGGGGGCATCCTATGCCTGTGGAACGACACCAAGGCGCCGAGCCAGGAGGAGATTATCCGCAACAGCAGCGCTTGGTCGGGCCTGCTGCCGTTCGCCGAGCGTTTCTGGCGCGGAGGGCTGACGCCCAAGGGGGGCAATCAAAACCCGAATCTGTACCCCGACCCGGAATCACCGGCGGGGCGCGCTCTGGCCGAGTTCGAGGGACGGATGCTGGAACACAAGAACGGACAACTGAAAGAGGAACCGTTTTGCTGGTGGCCGAACGCTTCGCTGGAATGGCGGGTATCGGAACCGGCTGCGTTCGGGGCCGACACGACGGGCCTGAAATGGCACACGCTGTACGGCGGTTCGATCGACGTGGATGCACTGCTTTCTTCACTGGAGCTACCGAAACCGGATTCGGGCGAGGTGTGGGCGGAAACGGTCATCACGGTGCCGCGCGACACGACGATATTGGCGCAGGTGGGCTTCGAAGCGCCGTCGCGCTCGAACCGGCTCTCGCCGGGCATCGGCAAGCAGGGCGAATGGGAAACGGGAGGCGACATTTGGGTGAACGGGGTGCGTGTCGATCCGCCGGTATGGAAAGAGCCGGGCGCATACGCGTTCCATTTCAACACGTGGGCCCGGCCGGAAGAGGAGCTGCCATACACGTCGGAACAGCTGTTCTGGACGCGCGAGCCGTCAAAAATCCACCTCAAGGCGGGCGAAAACCGGATCGTGCTACGGGCCCGGAAAGTTTTTCCGGGGCAGCGCTGGGTCTTTGCTTTCATACCCCGGTAATCGGGCGTTCGATCACCGAAAGGGGCGTTTCCCACGATGGGAAACGCCCCTTTTGCCATTCAGATGGATACCGTAAAAACGGCTAATCGTGCCCTTCGGTCTTGACGAGCTTATTGTACAGCCCCATAATCAGGATCGGGGCGGCCCATTGCCCGATGAACAGGGCCGTGTTCTTTTTGTGGAACAGTTTCAGCCCCAGCGAAACGGCCATGGCGGCCAGCGAGACGGTCAGGTAGACGCCCGAAGGGATCTTCGAGGTTTGCTTTTCGATAGCGATGGTGGCCAGGCCCTCATCCGGTGTGTTAGCATTCATGACGCGATTTTTTTAGTGAATAAATAATTTTATAAATACATATAACCCCTGCGCAGGGATGTAAGTAACTGTGCATTCGCAAGAATCAGGCCAAAGGCGAAGCCTCGGCCAGCTGCCGGTAGCGTTTGCGGAACAGCCGGTAGTAAAGTACCGAGAGTACCGCCAGCCCGGTAGTGAAGGCCACCCAGGTGCCCGCCGCCCCCATTCCCCACACGAAGCTGCACAGGTAACCCACCGGGGCCGAGATGCAGATGTAGGTAAAAATAGCATAGTACATCGGCCGCTTCACCTCGGTCAGCCCGCGCAGGGCCCCAAGTATCACCCCCTGGAAACCGTCGATCACCATGAAGATACAACCGAAATGCAGGAGGTAGGTCGCAATTTCGATCACGGCCGGTTCGTCGGTGAACAGCCCGGCGATCTGCCGTCCGAAGAGGAAGACGAGCAGCGAGGCGCACACCGTAAAGGCCGTAATGAGGTGCAGCGAGGCGTTCATCGCCTTGCGCATCGAGGGGTAGAGCCTCAGTCCGTAGTCCTGGCTCACGCGGATGGTGGTTGCCGCCGACAGGCCCGTCACGACCATAAAGCTGAGCGACGGGAGGTTCACGGCGATCTGGTGCGCGGCCTGCGGCACGGCGCCGAACACGCCGATCACGACGGCCATCAGGCTCAAGGCGGGCATCTCGATAAACAGTTGCATGGCGATCGGGAAGCCTACGTTCAACAGCCTGCGGATGCGGAACAGGGTGATCTTCACCTTCCGGAACTGACGCAGGTAGTCCCGGTAATCGGTATTAACGAACATCAGCCGGGCAAACAGGAGCATCATCACCACGCGGGCAATGAAGGTAGATGCACCGGCCCCGACGGCGCCCATTTCGGGAAATATCCACCAGCCGTAGATCAACGCTCCGTTGAGTATGATATTCAGCACGTTGCCAACTATGGCGATCCCCATGGTGTGCGAGGTGTTCCCGACGCCTTCGAGGAATTGCTTGCAACTGGCGAAAAGCATCATCGGCAGTGCGGAGGCGATTTGGTACCACATATAGCCGCGGGCGATGGGCAAAATAGCGGGGTCTTGTCCCATATGGCCCATCAGCGGAAGTATGGCGCCGAGCAGCACCATCAGCACAACGCTCATCACAATCCCCAACAGCACTGAGTTTTTGAACAGCGATGCGCTGCGCATCCGGTCGCCGCGGGCATAGCTTTTCCCGACCAGCGGGGTAAGTCCCATGGCGACGCCGGTGCCGAGAAACAGGATGGGCCACGAAAGGGCGTAAGCGAACGATATGCCTGCCAAAGGCACGGCTTCTCCGAGATGGCCCACCATCACGGTATCGACGATCTGTACGGAGTATTGCCCGACTTGCGATATAATAACGGGAACTGCTAACCGCAGGTTTGCTCTGTAATAGGGTAAATAACCTGTGAATAACATAACTCTTTCTGTTTTATCGTTCGTTTATCATTACCCCTGGAGGGTACTGTTCTCTTTGTGAACAAAGAGAACCAGAAAAACTTTCGAGGATGCTTACGCATCCTAAATCTATCACAGCCTTAGCTTTTGGGGTGCGGTGAACGGCGGCCAAAAACCGTTGCTAAATCAAGGCCGCCGCTCCCGCGCCCCAAAGATGAGGACTTCGGCAGACTGAGGAGTAGCGTAGCTATCTCAAAAGTCTTTTGGGTACCTTTTCTTCAGAAAAGGTACGGTTCCATGCGGGTAGTGATAAAACGAACGGTTAAAAAAACAAAAAAGGTGTCTGTTCCCGGGAAGGGAGCAAGCACCTTTTTTTGATTTTGAAAGCTCGGAGACGGTAATACTCGACCGCTTTACAACATCTTCAGAACAAATTTCCGACCACCGTTGTCCGGACAAACCGGAAAAGGAGAGGCTCGGAAAAGATTACTCAGCCGACGGAGCGGTAGCCTCAGCCGTTACCGACACAGCCACCTCCGCCTTGATATCCTTGTAGATCTTAACGGTAGCTTTGTACTCGCCGATCTCTTTGATCGCATCGACCTTCACATTGCGCTTGTCGATCGAGAAGCCCTTGGCCTCGATAGCGTCGGCCACCTGAGCCGAAGTGACCGAGCCGAAGATCTTGCCACCCTCGGCAGCCTTGGCGACGATAGCCACGGCCACGCCGTTCAGCTTATCGGCCACAGCCTGCGCATCGGCCACCATCTTGGCCTCCTTGTGCGACTGCTGCTTGATCTTCTCCGCCAGCACCTTCTTGGCCGAAGCCGTAGCGGCAGCGGCATAACCCTGCGGGATGAGGTAGTTGTTGGCATACCCCGGGCGCACATTTACGATCTGGTCCTTATTGCCGAGGTTATCGACATCTTGTTTCAGGATGATTTCCATAGTGTTCTTCTTCTCCTCGGTTATGAATTATTTCAAAAGGTCGGTTACGAACGGCAGGATGGCCAGGTGGCGCGCCCGCTTAACGGCGGTAGCCACTTTCTTCTGGAATTTCTGCGAAGTCCCGGTCAGGCGACGGGGCAGGATCTTACCCTGTTCGTTCAGGAATTTCTTGAGGAATTCCGCGTCTTTGTAATCGACGTATTTGATGCCCGCTTTTTTGAAGCGGCAGTATTTTTTCTTCTTGACCTCTACGGATACCGGATTGAGGTAACGGATTTCTGATTGCGGTGCTGCCATGATTACTCCTGAGTTTTAGCTGCGTTAAGGTTTCTGCGTTTTTCTGCGTATTCGGCCGCGTATTTGTCCTGTTTGAAAGTCAGGAAGCGGATCACGCGCTCGTCGCGGCGGTACTGGGTTTCGAGGGCGCCGATCAGGTCGCCTTCGCCTTCGAACTCGATCAGGGTGTAGAAGCCCGTGGTCTTCTTCTGGATCGGGTAGGCGAGCTTACGCAAACCCCACTCTTCGGTGTAGTTCACTTTGCCGCCGTTCTCGGTAATGATACCCTGGAATTTGCCGACCAGTTCCTTCAGCTGTACGTCCGAAAGAACAGGGGTCGCAATGAAAACGGTTTCGTAACGGTTCATAAAATTGTCCGTAAAATGAATAAATGGTTGGTTATTGGTTGCTTACGAAATCCCCGAAGGACATTTCAGCCCACAAAGGTATAGCTTTTTCCCGGATATGCAAACCCGCTCTCATTTTTCCCTTGGCACGCTTGTTGTCCATTCCCGATATTCCCGTCCAAGCCCCTTGTTGCCCGAACCGAATATTCCATAAAGTCCGTTATATAACTCAAACCGGTTAAACACGAAACATTTAGGCTTATTTATGGATTATATTTGTGTCCCTTGCGACGGGAAACTATACTTTAATTTATAATTGTTGTCAATTTATGTCGGAGTTACCAAAAATGATAGAAAACGACACCGGGCAATCCGCCTCGCTGTGGCAATACGTGACCCACACCGACCACGGCGCGGAGTGGGTGGAGCTGTCCGAGAACCTGATCGGACTGGTGGAAAACGGAGTCAAGACGATCCAGTACGCCCACGCCAAATATACGGTCAGGGCCGGCGAGGTCTTTTTCCTGGCCCCGGGCAAACATTACATCCAGAACATCCCCGCAGCGGACGGCCCTTACAAGGAGACCTGCGTAGCGTTCGACAACCGGATGATGGCCGATGCGCTGTCCACCCTCGTATCGCTATACGGCATGGAGATCCGCCATCCGCAGGGGGGAAGGCCCGACCCGACGCTGGCGCACGTCAGCGCGAGGGTATGGCCCGAAGTGCAGCTCTTTTTCGACTCGCTGGTGCCATACATGGACACGGACTACCTGAACCTTCACCCGCAACTGATGCGGCTCAAGCTGGCCGAATTCGGCTATATGGTGATCGTCCACAAAGAGTACGGCCTGCAACATAAGCTGCTCCAATGCATCGACCGGCTCAGCGACCCGTTCGAGAGCATCATCCGCAACTCGGTGTTCGAGAATCTTACCATCGAGGAGCTGGCCCTGAGAACCAACAAGAGCCTGACCTCGTTCAAGAACGATTTCCAACGCGTCTTCGGCGACACGCCCCACCGGTGGATCGTCAAGCAAAGACTGCTTCACGCACGGCTTCTGGTGGTTTCGACCAATAAAGCCATATCGCAGATCGGCTACGAATGCCGTTTCGATAATATTTCACACTTCATCAAACTCTTCAAGCGCGAATTCGGCAAAACGCCGCTTTCGCTCCGGCAGGAACAGCGGCAATAGGTTTTCGCAAGGGACACACCGCCCCCTGATCCGTAAGAGTCCTTACAGAAAGGCCGTCCGGGAACAATCCCGGACGGCCTTTCGTTTCCGGGTACGATCCGCGCGTCGCCGTTACGAATTTGCGAAATTCGGTTAGAAAGATACGAAAATCCCCGAAACCTGTTCTTTCTTGTATGACGGGAATGATGCGCAAGGTTCCGGGGAAAAAGCGATTACAGTTCGCTACGGATGGTATTCCAGATAACGTTTAACAGTTTCGGTGATTTCCTGGTACGATCCCTGGTCAAGAATAAGATGCCCGATTTTCTGTTGAATTTCCGGTGTCCAGGATAAAATACGTCCAAGACCTAAGTTCCGAATATAATTGTACAGTTCAGGTTCAACATTATCACTTAGACCCTTTTCGAAAGCGAGTCCGATGCCATAGATCGGCTTTCCCTCTTTAACCAATCGCTTTAGTTCCTCTTTTGTATAAGGGAAACAGAAAAAGGCTGGTATTGCTCGTACTTTACTGAACGCGACATAATGCGGATAAAATGTCCGTATCGGCATGGCCGGATCCATCGCTTGCAGGAATTTTGAAAGGGGCTTTCCTATATAAAGAGGATCTGCCCCCCCGTCGAAGTTCTGGGTCAAGTATGCCACCGTGTCCCCGTTGTATTTGCTGAACGGATAGAGCGGATGGTCTTCGAGCGTCTTCCACTGGGTTTGTGCGGATAGGGCGCCACAAAACAAAAGTAGGCATCCGATTAAAAAAGGCTGGATTGTTTTCATAATTTGAAGATACAAAAATCCCCGGAACCTGTTTGAATAATCGCAGGCGCCGGGGAAATCGGCTAAATTTGTTTAATTATTTGATTGCAGGTAATAGCTTAGTGGAACAACTATGCTTTCGCTCCATGTGTAATACTGATCAGTACACAGGTTTTTTGATTGGGTTACAAACTCTGCATAATCGATTAGTTTCTGTCTTAGCATTGCAAATTTCAGCGGAGGAATTGTATAATCCGGCGCCTCATTTCTGATAGAGAACATAGCATCGACAGGCTTTAGCTGGCCATTACATATAATATGTATCCCCATTTCCACATCTTTATATTTTTGCAATTCTTCCGGGGAGAACGTCTCCTCCAAGGCTCGTTTTAGTATCGAATAATCTTTCAATGTTACCGACGGACGGTCAATGCGAACATCGAATTGATAGCTAAAAGCTTCGGTGCTGAAAATATTGATCCTAGAGGTCGCGCCTTGAAATACTATATATTTCAGCGTAAGATCATCATTAACTTTGAAGAGTGCTCCATTTTTGTAGTAATCCTGTGCGATCGCTGTACTTAAGGTCAGTATCGCCGTAATAAAAGTGATTATTGTTTTCATAACATGAAGATACGAAAATCCCCGGAACCTGTTCTTTCTTGTCTCACGGTGAATGATCGGAAGGTTCCGGGGAAAAGTCGTTACAGTTCGCTACGGATGGTATTCCAAATAGCGTTTAACGGTTTCGGTGATTTCCTGGTATGAGCCCTGCCAAAGAATCAAATGGCCGATCTTCTGTTGCACTTCCGGTGTCCAGGGCAAAATACGTCCAAGGCCCAAGTTCCGAATATAATTGTACAGTTCTGGCTCTACATTGTCACCTAAACCCTTTTCAAAAGAGAGTCCGATGCCATAGATCGGCTTTCCCTCTTTAACCAATCGCTTCAGCTCCTCTTTTGTATAGGGGAAACAGAAAAAGGCGGCGATTTTTCGAACATTATCGAACGCAACATAATGCGGATAAAATGTCCGTATCGGCATGGCCGGGTCCATCGCTTGCAGGAATTTGGAAAGGGGCTTTCCGATATAAAGAGGATCTGCCCCCCCGTCGAAATTTTGGGTCAGGTATGCCACCGTGTCCCCGTTGTATTTGCTGAACGGATAGAGCGGATGATCTTCGAGCGTCTTCCACTGGGTTTGTGCGGACAGGGAGCCACTAAACAAAAGTAGGCATCCCATTAAAAAAGACTGTATTGTTTTCATGGTGATTGTTATTTACAGGTTGATCGGGTAATAGTATTTCCGCTAACGGTTGCCTCCTTTTGCTTGAAGCCGCCGTTCTCGTACTTCATAATACGCACACCGGCATTGTATTTACTCAGCATATAACTCATCGAATAGGCATACGATTCGTCCAGATTGTGTGATTCCTGGTATATCTTACCATTTAGTTCCTGCAATTCCAGACCGAATTGGTCTTGATTGCATGTAGAAGCAAATGCGTCGGCAGCACCCTTGTCCTCTATTTGTAGGGCATAAATAATCGGAGGTACTCCCTGGTCCTGTTGAATAGCCACAAAGGATGAAGTGGTCAGACCTTTCGTATCTTGATTAGTCTTAATCAGACCTACCACGTCACCTATGGAGTGTGGTTGTCCGACCGCCGGATGCGTATGGAACAATGCTGTGGTATTGACTGTTTCTCCGTAAGTGGTTGGAATACTAACATGTCCGGTTTCTCCTGATCGCGCGTCACCCGGAGTGTATTGGTGAGTCTGATTATTGTAATTCAAAGCGATGCCCCATTCCTTATTATCATTGATATGAGCGTTTATGAAATCCTGCAGCCCGGCTTCCTTAAAAGCGCCAAATATCGCCTGGGCGTTGGCCGCGTTTTCACCGGCCTGCCCGCCGCAGTCCTTTTCCTGAACCGGACGCACCGTAATGGTCGTAGTGCCACTTCCGCCTCCCCCTCCGGTATTCCCTCCGTCATTGTAGTCGGGATTAAAAGGAGGGGGAGTAGGCGGAGTCGGGGGTGTTAAATGATCCGGCCAGTTGTCTTTGCCGCAAATGCAATATTTAAAGCCGCAAACGGGACAGGTTTTAGCCTCGGCACTGCAAGTGATCGGGTCGGCAAAGAGGCCGCAATACAGGTCGTCGTCTTCCATACTCATGCTGTAAGCCGCCGGAGTACCTCCCTGTAACGAGATATTGCCGGTTGCTATCCGGGCTACCATGTTGACGCTGTCCTCGTTCCGGTCGGTGACCTGCGGGAAGTAGTCATGCCTCGTGCGCCGACCGTTCTCGTAGTTGTCCACGCCGACCAACCGGCCGGTCAGGGTGCGGTAGATCACAAACCCGGAGAAATCGCCCTTGGAACCCGCGTAACGGAACTCTTTGGCGACATTCTTGTGCCGGGCATGGTATTCCGGCGTCGGCACGATCGAGGCGATGTAGCAGAAAGCCTCGTACTCATCGGTATTCCTCCATTTCTTGACCACCAGTTTCTGGGTCACGTCCACGGTCTGACGCAGGGTATCCCCTGACGGTGTAACCCGGTCGAAGACGGCCACGAAGATGAACTTCGGGTCGATGGGCACGTCCGCCCCATCCATCTCCCGGTTGGCCCCGATACGGGCCTTGTCCCAAAGCGGCGTAAAGTCGCCGGGCATCATCCCTACGGGCCGGTCTCCGGTGGCTTTTGTCATGCGGAGCGCCATCTCCGAGAACTGGTATTCGAAAAAGTCCCTGGCTTCGTTGACTGTGAGTGTCGGTTCGACGGCATTCGGGTCGCTGTGCCCGAACCGATCCCGCTGGCAGGCCCAGACCACGGCGCCAATGGACATTGCCAGCAGTCCATAAGTGAGTAGTTTTCGTCTCATACTGTGTGGAGTTTAGGTGAATATTCCGCCATACAAGAAAAACGATGAAAATAACTCTAAATACGTTATAAATATAGCATATAGTTGGAATCTTTGCAAAAGCACCTCCATTCTTGTGCCCGACACCCGAATATTATTATGCCAGGGCAGGAGCTATGCCGAAGTGGCTAACGACGGTAAATTCCTGCTTTTTAGAAGAAATCGCTAACTTTGCTTTCCATGGGAGAGACAATACAGGGAATCGTGACCAAAAGCACCGGCAGCTGGTACACCGTGCTCGACCCCGTTACGGGACGGCAGGCGCGGTGCCGCATCCGGGGCGTTTTCCGGCTGCGCGGCAGCCGGACGACCAATCCGGTGGTCGTGGGCGACCGGGTGCGGGCCGAGATCGGCCAGGACGAAGGCGACAACGTCATCACCGAGATCCTGCCCCGCGCCAATTACATTATCCGGCGCGCCTCCAACCTCTCCAAAGAGTCGCACATCATCGCGGCCAATATCGACGCGGCATACCTGGTCGCCACGCTCGACTTTCCGGCCACCAGCACCGAATTTATCGACCGTTTCCTGGTCACCGCCGAGGCTTACAAGATACCGGCGGTCATCCTGCTGAACAAGATGGATCTGTTCTCGGCCCCGGCCTTCCGGGAGATCATCGACGAATTCGCCGGCACCTACCGGAATGCCGGGTACGAAGTGCTCGAAGTTTCGGCGAAAACCGGAATGGGGATCGACGCGCTGCGGGAACGAATGCGGGACAAGACCTCGCAATTCGGGCGTGGGCAAATCGACGCTTATCAACGCCATCGAGCCGGGACTGCACCTGAAAACGGGAGCCATATCGGAATATCATCACAAAGGGAAGCACACCACGACCTTTTCGGAGATATTCCCGCTCACCGGCGGCGGCCTGCTGATCGACACGCCGGGCATCAAGGGCTTCGGACTGGTGGACATCGAGCCGGAGGAGCTGGCTCGCTACTTCCCCGACCTGTTCCGCTACGCGGCCAGGTGCCAATACTATAACTGCACGCACACCCACGAGCCGAACTGTGCCGTCACGGAGGCGGTGGCCAAGGGGGAGATCCCCGAATCGCGCTACGTGAGCTACCTGAAAATGCTGGAGGATGACGACAAAGACGGAAAATACCGCAAATAACTACTTCAGGGAGAACGGCATCCCGACCAAGCAACAGCTGCGCGACCTCAACGCCTCGCTGCAACGGGGCGACGTGCGGCCTGTGCAGCGTTCGGCATCGGGCGAGCTGTCCGACACACCGGAGATGCTGCAACGCAAAATCGAATACCTGAAAGGTTTCGTGCTGCCGGAGCGGTACGAAAGCCTGACGCGGCGTCTGGATTTCCGGACACGGTACATGGTGATGTGCCTCGAAGACATCTACTACCCGCACAACGCCAGCGCCGTGATCCGCAGCTCCGAGGCGTTCGGCCTGCAGGAGATGCATGCCGTCGAGAACACGGTGCGTTTCGCCCCGAACAAACATATCGTGCGGGGAACCGACCAATGGGTCGACATCCGCAAGTGGAACGACACGCCGTCGCTGGTCGCGCACTTGCGCGCGCAGGGCTATCGGATTGTGGTGACGGCCCCGCCGAGGGAGGAAGTGCCGGACACCCGGAGCATGAATTTCACCCCGTCCGATTTCGATGTGGCGGCGGGGCCTTTCGCCCTCTTTATGGGGACGGAGAAGACCGGCATCTCGCCGGGACTGATGGCAGAGGCCGACGCGGTGATCTCGATCCCGATGGTCGGGTTCGCCGAAAGTCTCAACATTTCGGTCTCGGCGGCGATCGTGGCTCAGCGGCTCACGGAACGACTGCGGGAACCGGGATCGGGCATTGACTGGCAATTATCGCCGGAAGACCGCGAACGGCTGCTCTGCCGCTGGCTCTGCAACTCGGTGCGGGACTACCGGCGCATACTGGAACGCGGCGGGTTCCCGCTGTAACGTTCCCGGATAACGACTACTAACACCAAACCATACCTATGCGATTTTCTTACATTCCTCTGGCCGTCCTGCTGCTGTGCGGCTCTTGTGTGCTGACGGCGGCGCAGGAAAAAGTCACCAACGCTTTCGACGACCTGAACCGCCAGGGGGCGGTGATGGAGACTGCCACCCCGATGCGAAAGGCGGCAACGGCAGCCCGGCTGCAAGCCATGCTGATATCGAAGTTAGCCCCTCTTTACTACTGTTTCACCGAGGACCGCACCCTCCCGGTACAGCGGACCGATTCGCTGCCGGAACGATGGGTGCGGCGCGCAGCCGACGATAGGGCCGATTTCAGGGGAAAGGCGGCGCCGGGCGAGTTCTACACCTGGCAAATCGCCCTATATAGCCCGAACTTTCCTTTATACGACATACGACTGGCATTTTCAGACCTGCGGAACACAAGGGGAACGGCATCTATCCCGGCCGACTCGATGCGTTGCTTCAACCTCGGCGGGATAGACCTCAAAGGGCGGCATTTCACCAAACGGGTCGATGTGCCGCAGGGAAAGGTGCAAAGCCTGTGGTGCGGCGCGGCGATCCCTGCCGATTTGCCTGCGGGGACCTATGCCGGCAGCGTGACGGTACAACCGTCCGGGAAGGAAGCGAGAGAGGTTCCGGTAACGCTGACCGTCGAAGGCGCTCCGCTGCCGAATAGCGGGACGGACCATGGGTGGCGCATGGCGCGGCTTCGCTGGCTCGACTCGCAGATCGGAGTGGGCGAAAACCCGACCGCGCCGTATATTCCGGTGACCGTATCCGCCAATAATATCGGTTGGCTGGGCGGCACTTTCTGTTTGGGTGACAACGGGCTTCCGGCCTCGATCGTCACCCGGTACAACACGCAGAACCGGCTCGACCCGGCGGTGCAGAATGCGGTGCTCGCGGCTCCCGTGCGTTTTGTCGTTGAAACGGCGGACGGCGAAACAAAGGCTTTCACGGCCCGGAATGTCCGGCTGAAAAAGGTATCCGAAGGGCGGGCGGAATGGTCGGCGAAAGGCCGGTGTGACGACTTGCTGGTCGAAGTGTCGGGCATTATGGAGTTCGACGGTTTCGCGGACCTGAACGTCCGGGTGACGGCGCAAAAGAACACAGCCGTCAAAGATATCCGCATGGAGGTGCCTTACACCGCGTATGCCTCCCGGTACATCATGGGGCTGGGACACCGGGGCGGCTTCCTGCACTCGGAGGATGAAGACGCCGACATATCGGTTGTCGAGGAAACTTTCACCTGGGACACGACCAAGCATCAGGACGCTTTGTGGTTGGGGAACGTCAATGCGGGCCTCAACCTGAAATTCAAAGACCCGTCGAATTACCGGCGGCCTTTGGTGAATATCTATTATGCGCTGGGGCGGCTGCGGATGCCGCAGTCCTGGGGCAACGACGGGCAGGGCGGCATCCGGCGCAGCGACCAGCCGGACGGCAGCATATTGGTGACGGCGTACGGAGGGCCGCGCACGCTCGAAAAAGGCCAGACGCTCGACTTCGGCGTCGAAATGCTGGTCACGCCGGTCAAGCCACTCGATATGGAACATCACGTGACCGAGCGGTTCTACCACTCCAACAGCGACCTGAGCGACAACTACATCCCGGCAGCCAAGGCCGCGGGGGCCAACTTCATCAACATCCACCACAAGAAAGAGATCTACCCGTACATCAACTATCCCTATTTCGACGAGTGCACGGCGGATTTCAAGGCGTTTGCCGATCGTGCGGCGCGCGAGGGGATCGGTACGCGGGCCTACTACACCACCCGCGAGCTGACGGTGAAAGTGCCGGAGATATGGGCTTTGCGCAGTCTGGGGAGCGAGGTGATCCACGACGGGCAGGGCAGGGACGCGAAAACCCTGATCCACCCGAACGGGCCGAACCAATGGCTGGTGGACAACTTCGGCGACCACTTCATCCCGGCGTGGTTCAACGCCTTCAAGGAGGGCAAGTACAAGGGCGAGATGGACATCTCGGTCATCACCACGCCCGATTCGCGGTGGAACAACTACTACCTCGAAGGGTTGGCCTGGATGATCCGCAACTACGGGCTGCGGGGTGTCTATATCGACGACAGCGCGCTCGACCGCGAAACGCTCAAGCGGGCGCGGCGCTTACTGGACGACGACGGCGTGCGGCGGCAGATCGACATCCATTCGTGGAACCACATGAACGAGTGGGCGGGCTATGCCAATTCACTGCATATGTACCTCGACTTGCTGCCCTACGTGGATCGCACCTGGCTGGGCGAAGGCTTCGGGGCCAACAATGCGCCGGACTTCTGGCTGGTAGAGATGTCGGGCATCCCGTTCGGGCTGATGAGCGAAACGCTGGACGCGCATAACGTATGGCGGGGCATGGTTTACGGCATGGCGCCGCGCCTGCCTTGGAGCGGAAACCCGGTGCCGGTATGGAAGCTGTGGGATGCCGTGGGGATGAAGGATGCGGTGATGTATGGCTGGTGGGACCCGGCGACGCCGGCGACGACTGACAATGCGAACGTATTGGTGACGGCCTACAAACTGCCGGGCGGCAAGGCGTTGCTGGCGGTGGCGAACTGGACGGACGAGCCGCAAACGGCGACGCTGTCTTTGGATATTGCCAAACTGGGCTTCACGCCGTCGCGCACCACGCTGCCGGAGGTCGAAACGCTGCAAACAGCGGCGGATATAGACTTGTCGCAGCCGGTGACGGTCGGAGGAGGTAAGGGGATGTTTATTTTGGTGGAATAAACACGAAGCCAGCGGAAGGCAAGACCAAGCGAAGCGCGGGTTGCAGCCCTCCGCCGGGGGTGGCTTCGTGCTGACATAAAAACCTCTGAAACGGTTCAATTCTATGGATATACTACGCAAACAGTTCCTGCGCCATGTGGGGCAGACTTCGGACGCGCCGCTGATGATCGAGGTGGCGCGGGCCGAGGGCATCTATTTCTACACGCCGCCCACGCCGGAGTTTCCGCAGGGGAAACGGTACGTTGATTTAGTGTCGGGCGTGTCGGTCAGCAACGTGGGTCATGGCAACCGGCAAGTGGTGGAGGCGGTGTGCGCGCAGGCGCGGGACTATATGCACATTATGGTCTACGGCGAGATGGTGGAACGGCCGCAGGTGAAATATGCGGCGGCTATCGCCTCGCTGCTGCCGGAGCCGCTGGAGAGCGTCTATTTCGTCAATTCGGGCGCGGAGGCGATCGAAGGGGCGTTGAAGCTCGCGAAGCGGCATACGCACCGTACGGAGATCGTTTCGTTCCGCAGCGCCTACCACGGTTCGACGCACGGGGCGATGAGCGTGATGGGCGACGAGTTTTTCGTGGGGGCCTACCGGCCGTTGCTGCCGGACACGCGCAAGCTGCGGTACAACTGTTTCGAGGATCTGGAACAGATCACGGAGCGGACGGCGTGCGTACTGGTCGAGCCGGTGCAGGGCGAGAGCGGGGTGAATCCGCCTGTGCCGGGATTTCTGGAAGCATTGCGCGAACGTTGCTCGGCGGTGGGGGCGCTGCTGATCTTCGACGAGATACAAACCGGCTTCGGACGCAGCGGGGCGATGTTTGCGATGCTGAAATACGGGGTGACGCCGGACATCGTCTGTCTGGCGAAGGCGCTGGGGGGAGGGATGCCGCTGGGGGCGTTCGTTTCGTCGAACGGGATCATGGCCGGATTCCAAAGCGATCCGCCGCTGGGGCATATTACGACGTTCGGAGGACATCCGGTCTGCTGCGCGGCGGGGCTGGCGGCGCTGACTTATATTCAGGAGCATCGTCTGGCGGAACAGGCCGAGGCGAAAGGATTTCTCTTCGAAGAGTTATTGAAAGGGCATCCCGCGGTGCGGGAGATCCGGCGCAGCGGCCTGCTGCTGGCGGTAGAGCTGGGTGAGTCGGAACGGTTGTTCAAAGCAATGGGATGGCTGAAAGAGGCGGGCTACCTCTCGGACTGGTTCCTGTTCTGCGACACGGCGTTCCGCATCTCTCCGCCGCTGACCATCACCGAACAGCAAATACGGGAGTGCTGTGCGGACATCCGCGCCGAAGTATTGGATAAACTTTGACTTTCACCTTATGGAACGGACTCTTTTTAAATGTACGGTCGACCGGAAGAACCGGATCGTCACCACGGTAGTCATTCTGCCGATAGTCGTTATCGCCGTGGCGATCTGGCTGACATCCGCCGGA
Source organism: uncultured Rikenella sp. (assembly GCA_947627885.1). Lineage (GTDB taxonomy): Bacteria > Bacteroidota > Bacteroidia > Bacteroidales > Rikenellaceae > Rikenella. Next base: position 8,951 of record CANQXP010000027.1, on the reverse strand, counting down.
GGCAGCGGAGGTTGGATAGCCACCATCGTACTGCCGGCCATCATGGGGATCACCGCCGCGGTCGTTTACGGCAACCTGCCGCGGGAAATGGCGGTAACCGACGAGGCTATCGCGCTGAGATGCCCGTTCCGCACCAAGATCATTTTGCGCGACGCGGAGACGGAGGTACGCCGGGTGCGGGAGACGGAGATGCAGGGACTGTGGCGCAAATGCGGCTCGGACGGCGTGTTCGGCAAATGGGGCCTTTTCGCTTCGAAACGCTATCCCCGGGTGCATTTCTATGCCAAACGGAGCAGGCGCGACTGGATACTGGTCAAAAGCGCCGGAAAGGTCTATGTGCTGGCACCGGACGATCCGGACGCGTTCCTGGAATTATTTTCATAACACCGCGATACGAAAAATGCCGCTCCCCAGGGGAGCGGCATTCTCATTTACGTTTAGCGATACGGTCATTTCGGATCGAGCGTGTCGCCAATCTTCTTGGCCAGGTACTGGTAGTGCGCCTTCACGGCGGGGTCTGATGACGAAGCCCCTTTGAGGCGGTTTTGCAGCGTGCGCAGCTCGTAGATCACTCTCGACTCCACCGCTCCGGTATTGATGGTGTTCGAAACACCCGGCTTCGGCACCAGCGTGAGCAGGCGATTCACATAGAGGGTCTGCAACCCGCGGCGGTACAGGTCCGGAGCAACGCCCGTCGAAAGCTCGCGCATAATGCTCCGGTTCAGGTCGCCGAACAGATCCGTCATCGTATAGGCATTCTTACCCAATGCGGATTCCGCTCTGTACAAGTTACCAAGCACCCGGTTGTTAACCAAGGAATTGAGTCCGGCCGCCTGTACCGATGCGATGACTTCCGGAGCGCTCATGCCGGTCTTGCCATTGATATCCTCGTCGATCAGCCACGTCGGCGTGTTGAACAGGTTACGGTCGAGGAAGGCCATCGCCTCTTTCTGTTTGCCTTTTTCCACATAGACATACACCGGGCCGCCCTGCTCCACCGTCTTCGGCGTTTCATAGATCCCGCCGACCCACTTGGCCACATGGCCGTTATAGCGCATGAACTGCGTCATCACTTCGCGATACAGCTCGCGCAGGTTGGCGTACCCCTCGTTCGGCGTGCGCGTCCATTCGGGAATCCCCGCCAATACGAATTTCAGGTTCCTGATCCCCAGCTCATTGGCTTTCATCTGGTTATCGCCGAGATCTTCGTTCTGTTCGCGCGGGTCGTTCGGATTGGTCTCCGTACCGAACCACAGGCGCGGGTTTTTCAGTTTGGCGATCACCCATTTGTTCAGCGTGTCGGCTTCGGCCTCCGGCGTTTTCAGGTCGGGGAAACGGCGGTAACCCCACTCGATCGCCCATTTGTCGTAGTCGCCGATACGCGGGTAGAGCAATTCCCTGCGGATACCGTCCTCCGGCTGCGCCACGTAGTTGAAGCGGGCGTAGTCCATGATCGAAGCGGTGTGGCCGTTCTTTTCGAGGAACGAGGCGCTGCGCAGGCTGTCCACCGGCGTCATGGCCGACGAACCGTAGTTATGCCTGAGACCCAGCGTGTGCCCCACTTCGTGCGACGACACAAAACGGATCAGGTCGCCCATCAACTTATCATCGAAGACCATCTTCCGGGCCCCCGTATCGCTCGGCGCCGCCTGGATCATATACCAGTTGCGCAGGAGCTGCATCACGTTGTGGTACCAGTGGATATGGCTCTCCATAATCTCGCCGGTACGCGGGTCGCTCACATGCGGCCCCATGGCATTGGCCACGTTCGACGGCATATAGACGATGGCGGAGTAGCGGGCATCCTCCAGGCTCCACGTGGAGTCCTCCTCGGGCGTCGGAGCTTCTTTGCCGATAATGGCGTTCTTGAAACCGGCCTGTTCGAACGCCGCCTGCCAGTCGTTCACCCCGGCGATCAGGTAGGGCACCCATTTTTTCGGGGTGGCCGGGTCGATATAGAAAACGATGGGTTTGGCCGGCTCCACCAACTCACCGCGCTTGTAGGCCTCCACGTCTTCCGGTTTCGGCTCCAGCCGCCAGCGGGTGATCATCCGGATGTCCTTGATCCCCTGCGGGTTCTTATCGTAGTCGATGTAATTGTCCGTAAAGAAGCCCACGCGCGGATCGAAATACCGCGGCTGCATCGGCACCTCAGGCAGCAGGATCAGCGAGCTGTTGATCTCGTAAGTGGCCGGCATCGGGCTCGGTTTGAAGTTCGGATTGTTGCTCTTCGGCGTGATGAAGTAGCTGCGGGTGCTCTTCATTTCGATGTTTTCCGGGAAAGCCTTGACCCCCACGATGTAGGATTTGTCTTTCTGGAAACCGCCGATGTTCATGTTCAGCTTATAGTAGTTGTCGAAACCGGTCAGCTCGGTGTCGCTGCCGATGAAGTCGGTCACGTCCACCAACACGGAGTCTTTGGCCTTGTTCGTTCCTTTGATCTCGAACGAGGTGACGATCGGCTGCATGTTGGAGCGGATCACAGCCTGGTACATATCCCCGGTGGTGTCGCGCGGCATTTCGGTGGTCGAGACATTTTCGACGAAGAGTTTCTTGCCGTCGGGCGACTGTTTGAACCGGATCATGTTACCGCCGATCGGGTCGCCGGCGTAACCGAAGAAGCCTTGCCGCATATCGGCCGCGGCCTTCGAAATGCGGTTCACGAGCAGCATGTCCCGCTCCATTAGGGAGGTGGGAATCAGGAAGTAGTATTTCCCTTCCTGCTCGATCACGGTGAACAGGCCGTTCGCCCGCTTGGCGCCGGGCTTGATAACGGCCTCTATGCTCCCTTTGGCGGGCGCGGGTTTGGCGGTGCTATCAGCAGCCGTTTGTTTGCCTTTCCTGCCTTTTTTCGATTTGACGGCTTTCTTTTTAGCCGTCTGTTCGGTCTTTGCTTTCGCGGAGGGCACAGAACCGTACGCTGTTCCGAGCGTTCCGGTACCGATCACTGCGGCGAGGGCGACAATCCAAATCTTATTCATACAACTTATTTATTATGGTTCGGTTATTTTACTTGGGGTTTGAAGGGACTGCCGCTTTTTACCTTTGGTTTCCGCGGCAGCGGCCGGCCCGGAGCCACCCCCGGCGGAGGGGCGCAACCTCGCGATGCTCGGTCGCGCCTCCGCTGGCTCCGGCCCCACCTCTGGTGCAAAAGCTAAGGCTGTGATAGATTTAAGATGCGTTAGCGTCCTCGAAAGTTTTTTTGGTTCTTTTTGTTCGCAAAAAGAACAGTACCCTCCGGCACAATGCAAAATAAAGGAACGATTAAAAAAATTTATTTCCAGAGGTGGACATTGACCGACGCCTGTTGGCAGAAGTCCAATCCCCGGGCCGTTTGGTGGAACACCAGCGCCGCACGGATCGAGAGCCGTTTGGCCAGCGTTTTCGACCAATAAAGGTCCGTGCGGTTGTAGACCGGCGCATTGTAGAACGAGTCGCCCCAGTAGACCTGCGTCCCGTAGACATCCCACAGCGGCATCAGCCCCTTGCCCGCAAAAAAAGTATCTTCGATCCCCCAGCCGTGCCATTCGAGATTGAACCGCGCATGGAAACCGGCCCTCGCCGTCCAGCCGCCCGCGTTGCCCACCTCGATACGCCCGCGCGACATGGAACCCACGATCCCCACGTCGAGCGACAACACATCCAGCGCCGTAATATCCCCCAAATCCATCCCGCCGTAAACGTGGTACATCACATTATCCACCAGGAAATTCGGGGCCAACCCTTCGCTCACCGCCTTATCCCCGATCCGGTAATGGTACATATAACCCGCGATCCCGGCATGGAACAGCCCCCGCCGCCCCAGCTTCAGCCGCCCCGCCAGCCCCGCCATGAACGACTCCTTGCCCGTCTTGGTATCCTCGGCGTTCCAGTCGAAGAAAGCCTCGATACCGCCCCGTTCGCCGTCCCACTGCAACAACGCCCCCGCAAGTGTATGCTTGAAATAGCCCACCGAATCCGAGAAGAGCGCCCGCGAGTAATAGCCCTTCATCTCCGCCCGGGGCAGCAGGCCCCCGAAACCGTTGAACACCCGGCCCGTATAGTTGTAGTAGGCGAGGAAGTCCGGCGTCTCGCCGAACGGTTTCTGCCCGAACTGTTGCAGGAAGCTGATCCCCGCCATGATCCGGTGGCCGCCGTTAAAACGCAGCCCCACAGTCGGAATGACATAGGCCCCCGACCAGGTCTGCGGTGCCTTGTAATCGGAGCTGTACTCCCCGTTATCGAGGAAAGCCCCCAATCGCACATCGTAGTCGAACTTCACGGCACCGGTCGAATCGGCCCCGGACTGAGCCCGCGCCGCAGCGCTCAACATCATGCTTGCCAGCACGATAAGCGCCCCTTTTCTGAACATCACGAAATCGGAATTTGATGGTTTGTCTTAATTTTTCAAAGGTAATCATAAATCCGGGATATTATCACTGACAATCTGGCACCGGTTTCTGTCATATCGTCCTTATCCCGGCCTTGGCACACCCTTTGCAAATGTACCGTACCGGGATCGGGCGCCGCAGAATCCTGGCCCTAAGACGTTTAACCTTTAAATTATAAACTATTATGATACCTGCAAAAAGATCGCAAAACTGGCTGCCGTCGATTTTCAACGATTTCTTCGGCAACGAATGGCTCGCCAAAGCCAACAGCAACTCGCCGGCCATCAACATCCGCGAGACCGAGAACCTGTACCAAGTCGAACTGGCCGCACCGGGGCTGACCCGCGAGAATTTCAAGATCCGGATCGAGGACGACAACCAATTGGTCGTGACGATGGACAAAAGCTCCGAAAACCAGGAGGAACAGGACGAAGGCCGTTACCTGCGGCGTGAATTCTACTACTCGCACTTCCAGCAGAGCATGATCCTGCCGGAGAACATCGACAAGGAGAAGATCGAGGCCAAAGTGGAAAACGGCGTGCTAACCATCGACATCCCGAAAAAGAAAGAGGAAGAGATGGCTCCGGCTGCCAAAGAGATCGAGATCCGATAGATCCCGGCCCCGCCGACTACAAAAAAGGCTTACTGCATAAGCAGTAAGCCTTTTTTGTGTCGGATGGGTGGAAGATCGGGCTCGAACCGACGACCTCTTGAACCACAATCAAGCGTTCTAACCAACTGAACTACATCCACCGTCTCAGCCCCGGCGCCCTGGGGCGACCGTTGCGGGGACAAAAGTACAACACTTTTCCGAACTTCCAAAAAAATTCAGTTTCTTTGTGAGAACAAAAAATCCCGGAACGTTTGGTACTCGAAACCTTTATAGCCCGGCGGCTGGGCGGCTCAGGACGCAAAGCCGGCATCATGCTGCGGGTGGCCACCCTTTGCGTGGCCGTGAGCGTGGCCGTGATGCTGGTCGCGCTGGGGGTGGTGAACGGTTTCCGCAGCACGGTGACGGAGAAAGTGTCGGGGTTTGCAGCCGACATCCAGGTTACCGCCCAAGGGAGCGGCAACTCTTATGAAGCTCCACCGGTGGCCTACGACTCCACGTTGGTCGCCGACATCACGACGACGGAGGGGGTGGCCCGCGTGCAGCGTTTCGCGGCCAAAGCGGGCATCATCCGAAGCGACAGCACCATACAGGGCATCGTACTGAAAGGGTTCGCCCCCGAAACCGACACTCTTTTCCTCCACCGACAGATGATCGCCGGGCGGATACCGGCTTACACCGATTCCGCCCGCAGCCGCGAGGCGGTCGTCTCGCAGGCTTTGAGCCGCGCGATGGGCATCGGTTTGGGCGATAAGTTCGAAGTCCTGTTCGTAGGGGGCGATGCGCCCCGGCGCGACCGGCTGCTCGTGGCGGGGATATACAGCAGCGGCATGGAGGAGTTCGACCGGATGACAGTGATCGGCGACCTGGGTGTCGTGCAACGGCTCAACGGCTGGAACCGGAATCAGATCGGGGGCTACGAGGTCGCCGTGGCGCCCGGCGCCGACCGGGAAGAGGTGGCCTACCGGCTCTCGGAGACGGTCCATCCGGGCCTGTTCGGCGCCTGGGGCGAGGCGGAGGAGGGCGCGCAAAACCTCGAAATATCGACGGTCGCCGACCGTTATCCGCAGATTTTCGACTGGCTGCAAATGCTGGGGCTGAACACCGCCATCGTGATCGTCATCATGCTGGTGGTGGCGGTGGTCAACATGGCCTCCGGGGTGCTGATCGTGGTGCTGGAACAGACCCGCGCCATCGGTATCCTCAAGGCGCTGGGGATGCGCAACGCGGTATTGCAACGCATCTTCGTCCTGCGTTCGGTGCGCATCACCCTGTGGGGCCTGCTCTGGGGCAATCTCGCGGGGCTGGCCGTATGCCTCGTCCAACAATACACGGGCCTCGTCACGCTCGATCCCGAAAGTTACATGATGGCGGCCGTCCCGGTGCGGGTGGACTGGACGCAGGTCGTCCTGCTCGACATCGGCACGCTGGCGGTCATCACGCTGGCCATGGCCCTCCCCACGGCCATCATCGCCCGCATCACACCCGACAAATCGATCCGATTCCAATGATAAAACCGCACAACGAAGACCCGGCCGGCAAAAAAGAACAGGTGCGGGAGATGTTCGACTCCATCGCCCGGCGCTACGACCTGCTGAACCACCTGCTTTCGATGAACATCGACCGGCGGTGGCGGGGCAAAGTGGTCGGGATGGTCCGCCGTCAGGCGCCGGAAAGCGTGCTGGACGTCGCCACCGGGACGGGCGACCTGGCTGTCGCCGTGGGACGCGCCCTGCCGGAGGCGGCCCTTACGGGCGTCGACCTCTCCCCGGAGATGCTGCGCATCGGGCGGGAAAAGGTGGCTGCGAAATTCCCAGGACGGGAATTGCCGATGCTGGAGGGCGATGCCGAACACCTGCCGTTTGCGGACGGCAGTTTCGCGGCGGTCACCTGCGGCTTCGGCGTGCGCAATTTCGAAGACCTGCCGCAGGGTATCCGCGAGATGCACCGTGTGCTGCAAATGGGCGGAAAAGTCTATATCCTCGAATTTTCGATGCCATCGCGGGGCAATATACTGGGCAAGCTTTACCGTTTCTATTTCCGGCGGATGCTGCCGGGAATCGGACGCCTGGTCTCGAAGGACGCGAGGGCGTATGCCTATCTGCCGGAATCGGTCGGCGAATTCCCGTACGGGGAGCGCTTCTGCCGCCTGTTGTCGGAGTCGGGCTTTACCGAGCCTGTGATGACGGTACTGATGGGGGGGATAGCCACGATCTATACCGCAGAGAAACGATGAAACTGCTGAAAATACTTATACCGGCCGTCGTGCCCCTGCTGTTGTTATGTTCCTGCGGGCCGCGCGAGCTGGGCCGGCTCGGATTCGACCGGGTGGACTCTTTCCGGGCCGAAGAGCTGCGGTTCGGATCGGCCGAAGGGGTGGCGACCCTCTCCCTCTACAACGGGAACAAAAAAAGCGTTACCTTTGGTAGCGGACGAATCGAAGTCCGGTTGAACGGGCGGGCGGTAGGGATCGTCACTCTGTTGCGACCCGTCGCCGTACCGCCGGGTTACTGCCGCACGGAAGTGCCTGTACGCATCCGTTTCCCGCAGGACGGACTCAAGTCCGTGGCGGAACTGGTCTTGCCGGAAGGGGGAAGCCGGGCGCGGAAACCCGACCTGCGGATCGCCGGGTCGCTGGGCTTCGACCGGGGGAACCGGATACAGACCGTCCGCTTCGACCGCAAGGTAAGCGGGAAAACCTTAAAACATATCGGTGAGCAATTTATCCATTCGTTCGGATTCAGACTTTAACGCCATGAAACGACTCTTTTTACTTTTCATGTTGGCCGCCGCCGTCCTCTGTGCCGGCGCGCAGGATCGGGTGAGCACCTACACGGCGCGGCTGCGCATGCCGGACGCCTCGACGGGGGCGCAGGCCACGGTGAGCAACGACAGCGACGTGGCTGCGGGGCTTCGCACAGCCCCGAAAGGGGAGAAGGTCGTGGGCTACCGCATCTGCATCTTCTTCGACAACACCCAGAACGGCCGGAACCTGGCCAACGGGGCGCTGGGGACGTTCCGGAACCGCTTCCCCGGCATCCCGGGGGAGGTGGTCTATGCCAACCCGACTTTCAAAACGATGGTCGGCTATTGCCTCGACATGACCGAGGCGTCCATGCTGCTGGGACGGGTGCGCGAGGTATTCCCCACCTCGGTGATCGTGCGCGAGGAGAATATGCCGCTCACGAACCTGATCCACAGTTCGGTGACCGCCTCTGCGGCGGACAGCATCGTTTCCGCGGATCTCCCGGCCGAAGAGGATTTCTAAGCACGGTTCGGATTTGAAAGGGTGGCTTTTGCGTCCGTTGCGTTGGCTGGGCGACCAGCTTTTCCCGGCGGTCTGTCCGGTCTGCGGCGAAGCGCTGGGCCGGGGCGAACGGACGATCTGCCTGCGTTGCCGGTGGGACATGCCGCTCACCGATTATTGGACGGCGGAGGACAATCCGGCGGCGGTGATGCTCCGGAAACGGATTCCGGATTTGTGCCAAGCCTCGGCCCTGCTCTATTTTCGGCACGAGAGCGGTTACCGGACGATGATCCATTCGCTCAAATACAGCGGCCGGCGGGACATTGCGGTGGCTTTGGGCGAGATGTTCGGCCGGGAGCTGAGGGAGTCGCCGTTCTATGACGATGTAGACGTGCTGGTCCCGGTGCCGCTGCATTGGACCAAACGCATGCACAGGGGCTACAACCAGGCGGAGGAGATCTGCACGGGATTGGGCCGGAGCATGGGCATCCCGTCGGATTTCCGCTCCCTGAAACGCGTCCGGCGGACGCGCACGCAGGCGTTGCATCGGGACGTCGACGCCCGGCGCAGGAATGTGGAGGGGGCTTTCCGCCTCCGCCGTCCGGAGCGGCTGCAAGGAAAACACATCCTGCTGGTGGACGACGTGCTGACCACGGGAGCTACTATCACGGCCTGCGCGGAGGCGATCCGCAGAGCGCTGCCGGACACCCGGATCAGCGTCGCC
>CANQXP010000026.1 GCA_947627885.1 uncultured Rikenella sp. | reverse complement strand
CGGTGCCCGTCACGGCCATTCCGTGCAGCCGCGCCACGATCATCACCCGTTCATAGGCCTGCCCCAATCCCGTCACGTGCATATCCGTCAGGTTGGTCGAGACCTGCGCAAAGCCGTACTCCCCGATCCACCAGCCAATCGCCTTGACGCACGGCAGCGACCACTCGCCACCCGTCGCGGCGCGTATCTCTTTGGCGATCGCTTTGGCCGCTTTTATATCGGCCTCTTTGTTTCCAGTAGGAGCCAGGTTGAAATTCACCGCCCCAAGGAAGTCCCGCGCCCCGATCACGCTCGCCCCCGTCCGCGCCACCGACTCGCTCCACCGTGCCGACCCGAAATCCGGTTTCCACAGCGGGTCTTCAAGTTTGGCACGCAGTCCTTCGTACTCTCCTTTCCGGCAAGCCTCCAGCCCCTTCCGGTACGGCGCCGAAGCCGCCGCTTCGTAACAATAGACCGGAATCCCCAATTCGTTCCCCACCCTTTCCGCCAACCCCCGCGCCAACTCTGCGCACTCCGCCAGCGACACGCCCCGCACCGGCACCAGCGGCAACACGTCGGTAGCCCCGATGCGCGGATGCTCGCCGGTTTGCTTCCGCATATCGATCAGCTCCGCCGCGGTTTTAACAGCCCGGAAAGCCGCTTCGACCACCGCCTCCGGTTCGCCTGCAAAGGTCACCACCGTGCGATTCGCCGCCGCGCCGCTGTCCACATGCAACACATACGCCCTCGCCACGCTCCCCGCCGCGCGGACGATAGCGTCGATTACTCCCTTGTCGCGCCCCTCGCTGAAGTTGGGGACGCACTCGATGATCTTCTCCATATTCCTCACTTTATAATTATTCACTCGTTTTTTATCAGGGTGCCGTACGGAACCGTTCTTTTTCTTCAGAAAAAGAACCAAAAAGACTTTCGCGGATGCTTGCGCATCCTAAACCTGCCGGGCTCCTTGGTTTTTGGGCCGGAGACTTTCCGGCGAGCGCACATAAGATTAACCAACATCAGTGCGCCGCCGTGAAAGCTCCGACCCAGCCCGGCTAAGGCCAGACACGCCCCAATTAGCGAAGCTCTGGAAAGTTCTTTGCGGAGCTTTCTTTCAAGAAAGTGACAGTGCGGTGCGGGTACCTAACAAATAAACGAGGAATTAAATATCAGGGATATTAGGAAACAAGTCCAGCCCCGTCAGCCGCTCCACACTGTCCACCGTCACCTCGAAATCCCCGTATTTCTTACCGCTGAGCAACCTGTCGTCATTCGGCATCACATAGGCCACCCCTTCGAAATCGTCCGCCCTGCGCAATGCCACCGCCTTGTAAAACAGTCTCGGCACCGCCACTCCGTCGCCGATTGCCTGCAGCGGGTCATCCAACACCGCCCCGACCACGATATACAGCGTATCGTAATCCGCCGTCAGCCCGCGCAGCTTCTCCTCCAACGTTTTCCACGCCCCGCGGTTCAGTTTCGGCAGCTGCGGGGCCATGTTGGAATAGAGGAAGGTCGCCCGGTTGGCCGTTGCCGAACATTTCCGGTCGGCCGAAGGCAACAGGTGCCCCCGGTCGAAGCCGCTCCCCTTGTAATCCGCATCGGTGGCCGACGGCCAGCCGTACATCTCCAGCCGCGGGTCGGGCCGGAATGCGTCGCTGCGGTCGGCATCGCCCGTCACGTCGCTGCGCGTCAGCTTATAGGCCACCCACCGCGAAACTTTGCAGCATGGCTTATACAAAAAGGTGTATCGACCCTCCTCATTATACACCGCCGTATCCCGCTGCCCCAGGGCGGGCAGTTCGAGGCCACCCGGCACGAACGGTTTTTCGGTGACCGGCGGCACGACGGGAGGCCGTTCCGGCTCGACAGGCACCATCCTGTGCGAGCAGGCGATGGCGGCTGCGGCCAGCGCCAGCCAAAACAGCACCCATATCCATACCCGGCGGGGTACCTTGCCCGGCCCGGCCTTCCGGCTCCGTCTCCTTTTTTTCATTGTCGCCAATCTGCGGTTTAAGATAAGAGGCGCCTCGGCAATCCGGGCAAGCCCGATTGTGCTCGGCTTTCATTATCTTTGCAAAGATATGAGAAAAAAGCCTACTCTGACTTTCGGCGATGCGCTCAAGCGCAACCGGGCGACTGCCTTCGGCGCGATGGTGAAGCCTGTGGGCGCCACCTGCAACCTCGACTGCACATATTGCTACTACCTCGACAAAGAGCTTCAGGCCCCGAAGGCCAAGCCTTCGGACGTGATGAGCGATGAGCTGTTGGAGGAGTTTATCCAGCAATACATCCAAGGCAACCGCGTGCCCGTGGTGTCGTTCTGCTGGCACGGCGGGGAACCGTTGCTGGCCGGGCTGGATTTTTTCCGCAAAGCGATGGCCCTGCAAGAGAAATACAAGGGCGACAAGCAGATCGAAAACTCGTTGCAGACCAACGGGACGCTGATCACGGCGGAGTGGGCGCAGTTTTTTGCGGAGCACAACTTTCTGGTGGGGGTTTCGATCGACGGGCCTGCCGAAGTGCACAACGCCAACCGGCTGAACCGGGGCGGACAGCCGACGTTCGACAAAGTCATGCGGGGCATCGAATTATTGGCGCAGAACGGAGCCGAGTTCAACACACTCTCGGCGGTCAGCGCGGCGGGCGAGGGGAAGGGAAGGGAAATTTACCGCTTTATGAAAAGCATCGGCAGCCGCTTCATGCAGTTCCTGCCGGTGGTGGAGCATGTGAAACGGGTCGAGGGGTGGCCGCGCGAGGTGATCGTCAGCCCGGACGACCCGGAGTCGCACCGGGCGGAGTGGTCGATCACGCCGGCGGCCTACGGGCGGTTCCTGAACGACATTTTCGACGAGTGGGTGACGGGCGATGTGGGAACCTATTTCGTGCAGATGTTCGACGCGACGCTGGCCGGGTGGTGCGGGGTGCGGCCGGGGCTGTGCGCCTTCTGCGAGACCTGCGGGGACGCGCTGGTGGTGGAGCACAACGGGGATGTCTATTCGTGCGACCATTTCGTTTACCCGGAATACAAACTCGGCAATATCGCCACAGATCACCTGCGGTCGATGTTCGAAAGTCCGGAGCAGTTCCGGTTCGGGCTGAACAAGCGGAATACGCTGCCGACTGAGTGCGCGCGGTGCGGCTACGTGCACCTGTGCCACGGCGAGTGCCCAAAGCACCGTTTCACGCCGTCGAAAAGCGGTTCCGGCGAGCGTATCAATACGCTGTGCGAGGGGCTGACGGCGTTCTACAAGCATTCGGAACCTTATATGCTGAAGATGCGGGAGCTGCTGGAACAGGGGCAGCCGGCGGCGCTGGTGATCCCTTGGGCGCGGCAACGGATGGGGCTATTTTAAATAACAAATAACGGCAGGAAAACGAGCAGGGCGGACATGAAATCATGTCCGCCCTGCCCTGTTATGATCTGTAAATTTCTCCCCCCGGCCGCCCGGTTTGCGGTGCCCGGCATCCGATTAACCGTTCGTTTAATCGTAATTCTTTCATACAAAGTTAATAACAAATTCATTTAAGCCTATAATTCTGCCGAAAAATATTATGACACTGACAGATATAATATCTAATTTGCCGACCATTTCCGAGCTGTTTCGCGGTATGTATACCCTTACGATTAAACGAACGGTTATTCGAACACTGACATTATTGTAAATGATTGATATCATTGCAATTATACCACATCTCAAACATGGGTAGGACTATGATACGGGGTTATTTCAGGCTGGAGCCTGAGAAAAACAATGCGCAGGAGAAAATATCGGCGCTGATCGACGCCGGGGCCAGCAGCGGGAATATATTCTTCGAAGCGGTGGGTTCCAAGGAGCTGAATCGCCTGCTGGGCACGCTCCGCAAAGGGGATACGGTCGTGGTATCGCAGGTGTCGGACATATGCCGCAGCAAAACGGAACTGGCCGCGCTGATCGAAAAGCTGGAGAATAAGGGGGCTGCCCTCCGTTCGTTGGACGAGCCTTGGCTCGACTTCAACACCCACACCCCGGAAAAGGGCGCGGAGACTGCCGCACCGGCCGTGAAATCTTCCCGGACGAAACCCGGAGATCCCAAATCGGCCGGACGGCCCAAGGGGCCGCGGCGCGAAATCATGCAAAAACTCGGCTTCGCTTTCCGCATGTATCACACGGACAGCGACCTGTCGGTCAGCGAGATCTGCAAAACGGTGCGGCTGAACGAACGTACCTTTTACCGACACCTCGAAAGGCAGGGGGTACAGGTGATCCGGCGGCCCAAGGGACGCAAGCCCAAGGCCGGGGGACAGAAAGCGTGACCCCCTTATGCCGGAACCGGAATGGTTCACCTACGAGATAAAGAGGGCGGCCCGTCTTTCAGCGGGCCGCCCTCTTCGTTATCCACTGCGGCAGGCTATGCCAAAGCCGCCAACTGCTCCTCCAGCGCCTTGATCTTCGCCTCGGCATCGGCCTGTTTGGCCCGTTCATTGGCGATCACCTGCTCCGGCGCATTCCGGACAAACCGCTCGTTCGAGAGTTTCTTCTCCACGCTCGCCAGGAACCCGCGGGCATAGTCCAGCTCCTTGGCCAGCCGTTCGCGTTCGGCCGCAGCATCCACCTGAACCAGCCCCGCCAGCGGGATAAAGTACTCCGTGGTCTTCACGATGAACGACGCCGCCCCGACGGGCTTGCCGGCCCCGGCCGCCAGCGGCGTGACCGCCGACAGGTTCCCCATCTTGACGATCACCGATTCGAACTCGGCCGGGTAATTCCCGTCTTCGGCACAAACCAGCTCCAACGGCTCTTTCTGCGCGATATTCTTGGCTTTGCGCACATTGCGGATCCCGCCGACCACCTCTTTCACCAACTCAAAACGCTCCACACACGCCGCCTGAACCGGCGTCACCTTATTCGGCGCGTACTGCGTCACCATAATGGACTCGCCGTCTTTCCGTTCGGCGATGTAGTGCCATATCTCCTCCGTAATGAACGGCATGTACGGATGCAACTGCTGCAAAAGTCGTTCGAAGAACCCGATGGTCGCCGCATAGGTAGCCTTGTCCATTTGCGCCCCGTACGCCGGCTTCACCATCTCCAGGTACCACCCTGAGAAATCCTCCCAGAACAGGCGGTACAGCGTCATCAAAGCGTCCGATATGCGGAACGCGGCGAAATGCTCGTCGATCTCCGCGATGGTTCCGGCCAGTTTCGCCCCGAACCACTCGACCGCCATTTTGGCAGCCTCCGGTTGTGCCGAACCCGCGTCCGTTCCGGAAGCGGAGGTATCCCACATCTTGATGAGCCGGAACGAGTTCCATATCTTGTTCCCGAAATTCCGCCCCTGTTCGATCAGCGACTCGTCCCAGATAATATCGTTCCCGGCCGAAGAGCACAGCATCATCGCCACGCGCACGCTGTCCGCTCCGTACTTGGCGATCAGATCCAGCGGGTCGGGCGAATTGCCCAGCGACTTGCTCATCTTGCGACGCAGCTTGTCGCGCACGATCCCCGTCAGGTAGACGTTGCTGAACGGCCGCTCGCCCTGATATTCGTACCCCGCCATAATCATCCGCGCCACCCAGAAGAACAGGATTTCCGGAGCCGTCACGAGATCGTTGGTCGGGTAATAGTATTTAATTTCCTCGTTATCCGGATCGAGCACTCCGTTGAAGACCGACATCGGCCACAGCCACGAACTGAACCAGGTATCCAGTACGTCCGGGTCCTGCGTCAGGTCTGCTTCCGTCAGGCCGTCACGGCCGGTTTTGGCACGGGCAAGCTCCACCGCCTCAGCGATGGTCGAGGCCACCACATACCCCCCCCCAAGCTCTTGCGGAATATAGTATGCCGGAATCTGCTGCCCCCACCACAGCTGGCGGCTCACGCACCAGTCTTTCACGTTCTCCATCCAGTGGCGGTAGGTGTTCTTGAACTTGGCCGGCACCAACTTAATAATATCTTCCAGAACAGCATTCAGTGCAGGTTGGGCTAAGCCGTCCATCTTCAGGAACCACTGCATCGAGAGCTTCGGCTCGATCACCGCCCCGCTGCGCTCCGAAGTCCCCACCTTGTTGGTGTAATCCTCCACCTTTTCAAGCAGTCCCGCCGTTTCCAAGTCCTTGACGATCTGCTCCCGCACCGCGAAGCGATCCATCCCGATATACAGCCCCGCTGCCGCCGAGATGGTGCCGTTGTCGTTGAAAATGTCGATGCTCGGCAGCCCGTGCTTTTCGCCCAGCATATAGTCGTTCACATCATGAGCCGGCGTCACTTTCATACACCCCGTCCCGAACTCGATGTCCACATAGTCGTCCTCGATCACCGGCACCGAGCGCCCCACCAGCGGCACGACCACGCGCTTACCCTTGAGCCACACGTTCTTCGGGTCGTTCGGGTTGATGCACATCGCCGTGTCGCCCATAATGGTCTCCGGCCGCGTGGTGGCCACGACAGCATACTCCTCCGACCCTTCCACCTTGTAGCGCAGGTAGTACAGCTTCCCGTGCTCCTCCTTGTAGATCACCTCCTCGTCCGAGATCGCCGTCAGCGCCGCCGGGTCCCAGTTGACCATCCGCACGCCGCGGTATATCTTACCCTTATTATACAGGTCGACAAAGACATGGATCACCGCCGCGCTCAGCTCCGGGTCCATGGTGAACCTGGTCCGCGCCCAGTCGCACGAAGCCCCCAGCTTCTTGAGCTGTTCGAGGATGATTCCCCCGTGCTTCTCTTTCCACTCCCACGCGTGTTTGAGGAACTCCTCGCGCGTGAGGTCGGACTTTTGGATCCCCTCGGCCGCCAGCTTCTGCACCACCTTGGCCTCGGTGGCGATCGAGGCGTGGTCGGTGCCCGGCACCCAGCAGGCGTTGCGCCCCTGCATCCGCGCCCGGCGCACCAATACGTCCTGAATGGTGTTGTTCAGCATATGGCCCATGTGCAGCACCCCCGTCACGTTGGGCGGCGGGATCACGACCGTATAAGGCTCGCGGCTGTCCGGCTCGGAATGGAAAAATCCGTTGTCCAGCCAGTACTGGTACCATTTGTCCTCCTTCTCGGCAGGATCGTATTTGGCAGGTATCTCTGTCATTTTGTCCGGTTTTATAAACGATTCCCCCTTTTGCATACTTTTTGCAAAAAGTTTACGGAATGCAAAATTACAAAACTGTTTCCGATTAACCACACAAAAGACGGAGAATGGGAAATAACCGACGCCTGTTCGCCGTTTTTTTAGTACTTTTGCGGTTTGTGCCTTGCTCCGGCACATTCCGGTAACCAACGAAGCAAGGAGAGAATATGAGCAATAAAAAAGATAGTAAACTGTTCGACCGGCTCTCCGGCATATCAGATATGCTGGACGGCAAAAGCCAGGTCATACCCATCATTTCGCCGGACGACGACGAGACCCCCCACGGGGCGTCGCTGCCCGACACGCTGCCCATCCTGACGCTGCGCAGCTCGGTGCTCTTTCCGGGCGCCATCACGCCGATCACGGTGGGACGCGAAAAGTCGATGAAGCTGGTCAAAGAGGTGGACCAGAACGGGGGCATGCTCGGCGCACTGCTCCAGAAAGAGGCGGAAGTCGAAAACCCGGGGCCGGAGGATCTCTACTCGGTCGGTACCGCCGCACGCATACTCAAAGTACTGGAGATGCCGAACGGCAACCTGACGGTGATCCTGCACGGGGTCGAGAAATTCGAAATCCGGGAGTTCGTCAGCTCCGACCCGTTCTTCAAGGCCAACGTGCGGCCGCTGAAAGACCTTACGCCCGACAAGGCGAACATCGAACTGGACGCCCTGATCGAATCGGTCAAGGAGATCGCCCTGAAGATTATCGGCCTGTCATCAAACATCCCGCAGGAGGCCACTTTCGCGATCAAGAACATCGACAGCCGGCGCGGAGTGATCAACTTCATCAGCTCCAACATCGACCTGCCGGACACCGACCGTCAAGCCCTGCTGGAGGCGCCGGGGCTGGTAGCCAGGGCCCGCAAGCTGTTGGAGATTCTGGTACGCGAGCTGCAACTCATCGAGCTGAAGAACGAGATCCAGAGCAAAGTCAAGGAGGACATCGACCAGCAGCAGCGGGAATATTTCCTGCAACAGCAGATGCGCACCATCCAGGACGAGCTGGGCGGCAACCCGTCCGAGCGCGAGCTGGACGAGCTGCGCGAGAAGGCCGAAACCAAAAAATGGAGCGAGCCGATCAAGGAGCTCTTCTATAAAGAGCTGGGCAAGCTCGACCGGATGAACCCCGCCGTGGCGGAGTTTTCGGTGCAGATGAACTACCTGCAACTGATGCTCGAACTGCCGTGGGACGAGACGACCAAGGACAACCTCGACCTGAAACGGGCCAAACGGCACCTGGACGCCGACCATTTCGGGCTGGACGACGTGAAAGAACGTATTCTGGAGCACCTGGCCGTGCTGAAGCTGAAAGGCGACCTCAAATCGCCGATCCTGTGCCTGTACGGGCCTCCGGGGGTCGGCAAGACGTCGCTGGGCAAGAGCGTGGCAGCTTCGCTGAAACGCAAATTCGGGCGTATCTCCTTGGGGGGGATGCACGACGAGGCGGAAATTCGCGGGCACAGGCGTACCTATATCGGGGCGATGCCGGGGCGGATCATACAGACGATCCGGCGCGCCGGATCGTCGAATCCGGTCATCATCCTCGACGAGATCGACAAGGTGGGCCAGTCGAACCACGGCGACCCGGCGTCGGCGCTGCTCGAAGTGCTCGACCCGGAACAGAACAGCACGTTCCACGACAACTACCTCGATACGGAGTATGACCTCTCGAAGGTGCTTTTCATCGCTACGGCGAACAACGTGGGGAACATCTCCCCGGCGCTGCGCGACCGGATGGAGATGATAGGCGTGAGCGGCTACCTGCTCGAAGAGAAGGTCGAAATCGTCAAGCGGCACCTGCTGCCCAAGCAGTTGGAGGCGCACGGCGTGCCGGCCGATAAGCTCAAACTGGGTAAAAAGTCAACCGAGAAGATCATTTCGGAGTACACTCGCGAATCGGGAGTCCGCACGCTGGACAAACTGATCGCCAAAATCGTCCGCCACCGGGCCAAAGAGATCGGCATGGAAGATACTTTCGAGGTGGAGATTACGCCGGCTATGGTCGAGAAGATCCTCGGAGTGCCGCGCTACCTCAACGACATGTACGAAGGCAACGAACACATCGGCGTGGTGACGGGGCTGGCCTGGACAGAGGTCGGCGGCGACATCCTCTACATCGAGTCGTCGCTCAACAAGGGCAAAGGGAACCTCATTATCACGGGGAACCTCGGCGACGTGATGAAGGAATCGGCCTCGATCGCCCTGGGCTGGGTACGCGCGCACGCCGACCAGCTGGGGATCGACAGCACGGTGTTCGAGGAGAACGACATCCATATCCACGTGCCGGAGGGTGCCATTCCGAAGGACGGCCCTTCGGCCGGGATCACGATGGTCACGGCGCTGGCCTCGGTGTTTACCGGACGGAAGGTGCAGGCGCGGTACGCCATGACCGGCGAGACCACCCTGCGCGGCAAGGTGCTGCCGGTGGGGGGCGTGAAGGAGAAGATTTTGGCTGCCAAGCGGGCCGGGATCACGGACATCATCCTGAGCGCCGAGAACCGCAAGGATATCGAGGATATCAAGGCGGACTACGTCAAGGGGCTGAATTTCCACTATGTCAGCACCCTGGAGGATGTACTGAAACTGGCGCTGGTATAAGCGCACACCTGTTTGAACAAGCGAGGGGTCTGCACCGTTCCGGTGCAGACCCCTTTTTATGATTGCGACAGGTCGGACAGGCATATCCAATCCGGAATCTGGTCCAGTATTTGGAATTTGCTCGTTATCGCCTACGATCCCGAATTACTGGCTTTATCGGAAATACAACGCCCTTTGCATCGAATCCTCAGGGACGGATTCGCGGTAGATCGTCCGGGAAGCGACCTGTCTGTAAACCGGCTCTCACGATTACTCGAACCGTTTTCCGACTGTTTTAGAGTCATCGGACAGCCTCCGGCAATTCTTGTTTCCGAACGGCAAAGAGTAACCGGCGGACAGTCCGGTAAAGAGCATAAAAATCCCCTGCCGACCATACGTTCCGACAGGGGAAAACAGATAACCGGATTACGGCCTGCCGTCACTCCATCTTCTCGATGGTCAGCCCAGGCAGCGACTGCATAAACTGGAACAGATGGGTGTCATCGGCATAGTTCCGGGTCTTGACCACCATTGTCACCCGGAAAAGCTCGCCGTCCCCGACCGCTTCGTGCGAGGCTTCGTAGCTGACCAGGTTGTACCCTTTCTCATGTATCTGGGCCAGCACTTTGGTCAGGTTCTCGTCATCGGAGGTGGAGAAGATCAATAAGGAAGTATGAATACCCACGCTTTTAAAGATCAGGGTGGACAGCTCCAGCCCCGCCAGCGTCAGGAGCATCGCGGCGATGCCGACCCAGTACATTCCGCCCCCGATGGCCAGCCCAATCCCGGCCGTGGCCCACAGCCCGGAGGCGGTGGTCAGTCCCCGCACGAACTGCTTGTGGATCATGATGGAACCGGCCCCGATAAAGCCGATCCCGGTCACCACTTGCGCCGCCACGCGCCCCGGATCGCCAAACGCCCCGTCGCCGAAGCCGTACATGGAGACGATCATGAAAAGGGCGCTGCCCAATGCCACCAGGAAGTGCGTTCGCAGTCCGGCCTCCTTGGCCCTGTATTCCCGGTCGAGGCCGATAATGCCTCCCAGCACGGCCGCCACCGCCAGCCTCAATATAAATGTCCAAACCATTTGTCGCTAATCGTTGCTTGTAGTTTTGTTCTAATTTAGGTAACTATATACGGTTTTACCTCGATTCAGATTAATGTCCGATTCTCAATATTTCCCATTGACATTGCTTTCGGATGCGCCGAAAAGGCTGTAATTTCCGCGCGTAACTCGGCCGGCGCCTACCGGGAAAAAATTTCCGCGGCAGCGGGCAGCCCGCAGCCACCCCAAGCGAAGGGCTGCAACTGCGCTACGCTTATTTCGCCTCCGCTGGCTGCGGGCCAAAGGAAGGTAAAAAAGTAAAAAACCGCTCGCACCCTGTCAAATAATAACCATAGGGTTATTATACATTGGGTTGGAGGCAACTGTACCTTTTCTGAAGAACCGAGCAGCGTTTCGAAGCCAAAGACCGCTTGCGGGCTATGACGAGATAGCGCGTGAACCGAGAGCACAGCCGAGAGCCAAACGGGCTGGCAGCGTCGGTTGTTCACAAAGAGAACAGTACCCTTACAACCCCTTTAGCTCCGGGCACGGCGGCAGCGTGTCCTCGTAATAGTCCGCCAACCGGTTCAGCTCCTTCATCAGCCGC
Organism: uncultured Rikenella sp.; assembly: GCA_947627885.1. GTDB lineage: Bacteria > Bacteroidota > Bacteroidia > Bacteroidales > Rikenellaceae > Rikenella. The sequence goes on along the minus strand of CANQXP010000026.1, from coordinate 16,259 downwards.
TCCGACTGCTTCTCCGTCCCCTTGCTTCCATACAGGTTGTGCATCTCATGCGGGTCGCTCCGCAGGTCGTACAGCTCGAAGAAATGCTCTTTCGGCACCGGCGTCTCGTTCGTAAAGAAATAGACCAGTTTCCACCGCCCGTCATGCACCCCCGCATGCTGCATCACATTGTGGATGCCCGGATTTTCATAGTACCGGTAATAGAGCGTGTTCCGCCACGTTTTGCCCGGTTTGACCGCCTTGTCGCCCCCGTCCGCGATCGCCCGGAACGACTCGCCCTGCATATCCCCCGGCGCGGCGATACCGCACCAGTCCAGCAACGTCGGCGCAAAGTCGATATTCTGCACCAACGCCTCCTTCGCCACCGTGCCCGCCGGTATCTCGGCCGGATAGCGGATCACCAGCGGCATCCGCATCGACTCCTCGTACATGAACCGCTTGTCGAACCAGCCGTGCTCACCGAGGTAGAAACTCTGGTCAGAAGCGTAGACCACGATCGTATTCTCCGCCATCCCCGTACTGTCGAGGTAGTCCAGTATCTTGCCCACATTCTCGTCCACCGAAGCGATGGTGGAGAAATAGTCCCGCATATAGCGCTGGAACTTCCACCGCGTGAGGCTGTCGCCCGTCGGCGGATTGTCGTAGTAAGCCTTGTTCGCCGCATCGTACGAGGCGATATAGGCCGCCTTTTGCACGGAATCCATAAAACGGTAGTCCGGCCCCCAATCGTTCTTCGGATCCCACCCCTCTTCTTTACGGGTGAACAGTTTCAGGTCGTAGGCCGGCATCAGGTGCCGGTCGATACTCATCTCCTGCCGCTGCGCCGCCTTGCGTCCCTTGTAGTCGTCGAACAGGTTGTCCGGGTAGGGGAAAAAGGTGCCCTCGTGCAGGTTGAGGTGCCGGGGCGCCGGCTGCCAGTTGCGGTGCGGCGCCTTGTTGTGCACCATGATGAAGAACGGCTCGTCCTTATGCCGGTCGATCCACTCGATGCTCTCGTCTGCGACGATGTCCGTCACATACCCCGGCTGGCGGATGGTGTCCCCCATGACGATGAAGTCCGGATTGTAATACATCCCCTGGTCGTCCAGTATCTTCCAGTAGTCGAACCCCTGCGGATAGGAACCGAGGTGCCACTTGCCGATAATGGCGGTGGAATAGCCGTTCGCCTGCAATATTTTTGCCATATTCGGCTGGTCGCCTTCGAACGGCCTGTCGTTGCGCATAAAGCCGTTCTTGTGGCTGTGCTTTCCCGTGAGAATCGTGGCCCGGCTGGGGCCGGAAATGGAGTTGGCGCAGTAGGCCCGGTCGAACCGCACCCCTTCCGCCGCGATGCGGTCGATGTTGGGTGTCGGGGCCACCTGAGACAGCGGATGCCCGTAGGCGCTGATGGCCTGCACGGCATGGTCGTCGGACATGATGTAGACGATATTGGGCCGCTTGCGCGCCCCGTCTTGGGTTTGTTGTGCGAAAGCGCTGCCCGTCACGGCGCAGAGGGCGCCCGGCAGCACGAGGAGTTTCCCGTTCATAAGGTTATTCAGAGTAAAATTCGGCGTTAGCTCTCCAAAGGTAGGAATTTTACTTCGAAGGCTGGCACTCCGGACAGGAATAGATGTTTCCGCCCAAATTGGCTTCGCGGCGTATCGTGCCCCGGCCCCGCCGGGCAGCGTGCCGGCGGAGATGGCGCAGCCGGATGGGCTTAGCTGCGTTCCCGCGCCAGCGGACGAGCCGGACGCTTCCCCGTCTGTGATCTCCCTATGACAGCCCGAAGCCACCCCCGGCGTAGGGCTGCAATAGCATCCCTACGCTGGCTTCGGGCTTGCCGACACCAAATAGAAAAAGTCACCGCGTCAGCAGGCCGCGACCGCCTGACAGCTGGCACGGTGTCGATTCGTAGTATTATTGCAGGGTCGCAGCCTGTGGAGGTTATTGGGGTAATTACAACCCGGCTGGAGTGTCCAGCGGCACCAAATAAAAAAAGCATGGAGCCAAATCTTCTCTCTCGCGTAGGCTCTGGACGGCCCTTGTACTGAAAGAAGTTGGCCCCATGCCCGTAAATATACAAGCATGGCTACCAACTCCTAACCTCAGTACAAGTGTAAATTGTCCAGATTTACGCAGAGAGGTTAAAAGTATGTCAAAAATATGCACCGCTCCTTAGCAGGGAACAGTGCACAAATATACATAAAAATCCGGCTTTATCAACAATTATCTATTTTTCGTCGGAGAACCGGCTCGGCGCAATCGGGCGCATGTTGTAGTTCGAGGCCATAATGCTCCCGTAGGCCCCCGTGGAGCGGATCGAAAGCACGTCCCCCCGTCTGGACTCCGGGAACTCGATGTCGCGCGCGAATACGTCCGACGATTCGCAGATCGGCCCCGCAATCGAATATAAGCCCATCGGCCGCCCCTCGGCAGCCGCAGTAAGGTTCTCGATTTTGTGATGGGCGCTGTAGAGCGCCGGACGGATCAACTCCGTCATCCCCGCGTCGGTAATGGCGAAATCGGAGCCACCCGCCGTAGTCTTCGTATAGAGCACCCGCGTAATCAACTCCCCGCACTGCGCGACGATCGAGCGCCCCAGCTCGAAATGCACCGTCTGTCCCGGCGCCACCCGCAGGTTTTCATGGAACGTGCGGAAATAGCCCGCGAAATCCGGCACCGGTTCCGCGTCCGGGTTCTGGTAGTCGATCCCCAGGCCGCCGCCCATATTGAGGTGCTTCAACTCCACGCCTTTCGACTCGAACCACGCCGCGATCTCATTGACCCGCCCCGCCAACTCGGCGAACGACTCCATCTTGCGGATCTGCGACCCGATGTGGAAATGCAAGCCCACGATCCGGATATTCTCCAGGCTGTGCAGCTTCGCCAACGCCTGATCCACCTCGGTATAAGAGATGCCGAACTTGCTCTCCGACTGCCCCGTCGAGATATACTTGTGGGTTTCCGGCTGCACGTTGGGGTTGATGCGCAGCGCCACGTTCACCACCTTGCCCTGTTTCGCGGCCAGTTCGTTGACCACCTCCAGCTCCTGCAAGGACTCGCAGTTGAAGGCGAAAATCCCCTGCCGGACGGCGTACTCGATCTCATGGTCGCTCTTCCCCACCCCGGCAAAGACGATCTTTTCCGGCGAGAAGCCGTTCTCCACCGCGCATTGTACCTCATAGCCGCTTACGCAGTCCGCCCCCAGTCCCGCCCGCTGTATCTCGCGCAGGATGTACGGCTCGACGTTGGCTTTCATCGCATAATGGATATGGTAGCCGTATTTCGCCGCTTCGGCCGTGGCGGTCTCCAGCGTCCGCCGCAACAGGTCGAGGTCGTAGTAGTAGAAAGGGGTCGGGGGCACCGCCGTGCCCGGGGTCAGGGTGTATTTGGACATATGTGTTGTGATATTCCTTATTGGGTGTTTTATAGTCGTCAATGATTTGGTACACGGGGTACCCCGAATGCAAATTTACGAGAGTGGGTAGCGCGTTCCGTCAGGAACGCCGGGCCAGGGGCGGCCCGAGCCCAAAAGAGCGTAACCCCGGAGCCGCAGTGAGGCGGTGATCCGGACTTTATTTCCCGCAGTCGCAGTCGAACAGGTGGTCGTTCAGGGCCTGCAAAGTGCGCTTCTTGTGTTCCGTGGCGATCAGGATCGCCATGCTCCTGTGGTTGGCCCCGTAGGAGATCATCTTGATCGGCACCTCTTTGATGCCGTCGAAGATGCGCGCCGCAAGGCCCACATGCTGGTAGTCGATGCAACCCACGATGCAGACGATCGTGTTGTCGCGGTCCACCTCCACCGTGCAAAACGGGCTGAGCTCCCGGATTATTTCATCCAGGTGGCACGTGCTGTCGATGGTCAGCGACACCTCGACCTCCGAGGTGGTGATCATATCCACCGGTGTGCGGTACTTCTCGAACACTTCGAACACCTTACGCAGAAAGCCGTAAGCCATAAGCATCCGTGCCGAGGTGATGCGCACCACCGTGATGCCGTCCTTGGCCGCGATGGCGTGAAAATCCATGGCGTTGTCCTCGCCGTCCGAAATGAGCGTCCCCTCGGCCTGCGGCTCCATACTGTTCTTGAGCCGTACGTTGATACCCGCCTCCTTGCACGGCTGGATCGTGGCCGGGTGCAGGATCTTGGCCCCGAAATAGGCCAGCTCGGCCGCCTCGTCGAAGCTCATGCGCCGGATCGGGAAAGTCTTGTCCACCACCCGCGGGTCGTTGTTGTGCATCCCGTCGATGTCGGTCCAGATCTGCACCTCGTCCGAGCCGATGGCCACCCCCATCAGCGCCGCGCTGTAATCGCTGCCGCCGCGTCCCAGATTGCTGATGTTCCCGTTGGCGTCGGTGCAGATAAAGCCCTGCGCGATGTAGAAAATATCCGGATCGGTCCCGGTCACCCGCGCGGCCAGCTCGCGGCCCAGCCGCGCCGTGTCCGGCTTGCCCTCCGGATCGGTGTGCATGAACTCCGGCGAGGTCAGCAGCACCGCCTTGTGCCCCGACTCCTGCATGTGGTAGCAGAAGATCGCGCTGGTCAACAGCTCGCCCTGCGCCAGGATCAGCTTGTCCGACACCTCGCCGCGGTAGGTGAAAATCTCGTTGGCGATCGTGGCCAGAGCGTCCTCCATCCTCTCCGTGGCCGCCTGTTGGTTCGCCCCCAGCAGCTCGTCGATACAGGTGGAATACTTTTCGCGCAGCATCCCGATCGTCGCTTTCGCCGTCTCGTTATCGCCCGCTTTGGCGGCTCCTGAGATCTTCACCAGCGCGTCGGTCGTCCCCGACATGGCGGACAAAACGGTCAGGCGCGCCCCCTCCGAAGCGATGATCCCGGCCACACGGCGCATGTTCGCGGCCGAACCGACCGAAGTGCCGCCGAATTTGAGTGTTTTTATCATGGTTTGCGTTAAATTACAAACAATTTGTTTAGTTTTGCATAAACCGTCCGAAAGGGCCGTTTGCAGCCGCAAATTTATACAAATGGCCTGAATTGCAGGCGGCCGGGAATAAATTGTTCAATAATTCAAGAAACTGTTAAAATTATGACAAGCATACCGGCGGTGGTCGAGGAGATCATCAAAAAGAAACCTTTCCTGGAGAGCGCCCTGATCGAAGGGCTGGTGAACCTGTCGGCGCTGGCGCGCAAGCTCAAGCCGGAGGTGGAGAAACAGGCTGGGCGCGCGGTGAACGACGGGGCGATCATCATGGCCCTCAACCGGCTGGTGCCGCGGCTGGAACTGCTCTCGAACGTCAAGTTCCAGAAAGTGATCGAGAATATTGGGGACATCGTGGTGCGGTCGAACCTCGCCGACCTGACCTACCAGAACTCCAAGTCGCTGTTCAGCTGCCAATCCCTTTTGCTGGATCATGTGCAGAAGACAAAAGACGCGTTCTGTACCTTCTCGCAGGGGATCGGCGAGACGGCGATGGTGGTGAGCAGCGCGCTGGTGCCGGTGGCGGAGGATATTTTCCGGAATGAACGCCAGATCGCCAAGTCGGTGTCGCTCTCGTCGATCACCATCAAGCTCCCGGCCGAGAACAGCATCTATCCGGGGGTCTACTACTATATTTTCAAGGAGTTGGCATGGGACAATATCAATATGGTGGAGCTGATCAGCACCACCAATGAGTTCACGGTGGTGGTGCATGACGACGACATCCACCGGGCTTTCTCGATCCTGATGGACGTCAAGCGGGGAGCAGCGCTGTAGCCTATGCGGTGGCTCTTCTTCTGTCTGGGCTGGCTGTGCGTGGCACTGGGGTTCCTGGGGGTGTTCCTGCCCCTGCTCCCGACCACGCCGTTCCTGCTGCTGGCGCTGTTCCTGTTCGCACGTTCGTCGCCCCGCTGGCGGCTGGCGTTGATGCGGCACCGGCTGCTGGGGCCTTATATCCGGGGTTACGCCTCGAAAGAGGGGCTGTCGGTGCGGGCCAAGGCCACGACGCTGGCAGTGATGTGGGCCACGATGCTTTTTTCCGTGATCTTTATCGCAGAAACGTGGTGGCTGCGCCTGCTGCTGTTGGGTATCGCCGCGGGCGTGTCGGTGCATATCCTGCTCAAAAAGACGCGCCGCCCGTCCTGACCCTTGCCTTTTTACCCCGCACTTCCCCGGACACCGGTTCGCAGCAAAGGAGCCTTTGTCCGCTTTGAAATAAATCGTACCTTTGCAAATTGCAGAAACGAAACAACCCATGAGCAAAAAATTCACCGAATATAAGGGACTCGACCTGCCCGCCACCGGCGCCGAAGTGCTGGAACAGTGGGACGGGGAGGATACTTTTCACCAGAGCATCGAAACGCGGGAGGGACACCCCACCTTTGTCTTCTACGAAGGGCCGCCGTCGGCCAACGGGGTGCCGGGCATCCACCACGTGATGGCCCGCACGATCAAGGACGTGTTCTGCCGCTACAAGACCCAGAAAGGTTTCCTGGTACACCGCAAGGCCGGGTGGGACACCCACGGGCTGCCGGTGGAGCTGGGGGTGGAGAAGAAACTCGGCATCACCAAGGAGGATATCGGCAAGACGATCTCCATCGAGGAGTACAACCGCAAATGCCGCGAGGCGGTGATGGAGTACACCGGGCTGTGGAACAAACTGACGCGCCAGATGGGCTACTGGGTGGATATGGAGAACCCGTATATCACCTACGACAACAAATATATCGAGACCCTGTGGTGGATGCTGTCGCAGCTCTACGACAAGGGGCTTTTGTATAAAGGCTATACGATACAGCCCTACTCGCCTGCGGCGGGGACGGGGCTGAGCAACCACGAGCTGAACCAGCCGGGATGCTACCGGGACGTGAAGGATACCACTTGCACGGCGCAGTTCAAGATCGTCCGCGACGAGCGCAGCGAGGCGCTTTTTGCGGGCGGCGAGGCGGCGGTCAAGGGAGATTTGTATTTCCTGGCATGGACGACGACGCCGTGGACGCTGCCGAGCAATATGGCGCTGGCGGTGGGGCCGAATATCAAATATGTGCAGGTGGTCTGCGCTAATCCTTATACGGGAAAGGAACAGACGGTGATACTGGCCGCGGACTTGCTGGAGAAGACGATGGCGGGGGCGAAGGTGACGGACTTTACGGTGGTGCGGGAGTACACGGGTTCCGATTTGGAGGGGATTTGGTATGAACAGCTGATCCCGTGGATCAAACCGGCGCTGACGGAGCTCAAAGGAGACGCGTTCCGGGTCATTGTGGCGGACTATGTGACGGTGGAGGACGGGACGGGGATCGTGCATATCGCGGCGACCTTCGGGGCGGACGACGACCGGGTGTCGAAACAGAACGGCATCGCGCCGATGCTGCTGCTGGACAAGGCGGGCAAATGGCAGCCGATGGTGGATCGCACGGGAAAATTCTTCCGCACGGAAGACCTCGACCCGGAGTTCGTGGCCCGGTATGTGGACGCTTCGTACGACGAATTCGCGGGCAAATTCGTGAAGAATGCCTATGACCCGGACAAATCGGACAAGGACGAAACGCTGGACGTGGAGATCTGCATGATGCTGAAAGCGGGCAACCAGGCGTTCAAGATCGAGAAACACACGCACAACTATCCGCACTGCTGGCGCACGGACAAACCGGTGCTCTACTACCCGTTGGACTCGTGGTTTATCAAGACCACGGCGGTGAAGGATAAATTGATCGACCTGAATAAAACCATTAACTGGAAGCCGGTATCGACGGGCGAAGGGCGTTTCGGGAAGTGGCTCGAAAACCTCGTGGACTGGAACCTGAGCCGTTCGCGCTACTGGGGCACGCCGCTGCCGATCTGGGCGACGGAGGATCACAGCGAAATGAAGTGCATCGGGTCGGTGGCGCAGCTTAAGTCTGAGATAGAGAAATCTATTGCCGCGGGGTTGATGACGGAGAATCCGCTGGCGTCTTTTACGGAAGGGGATTTTTCGAAGTCCAATTACGAAAGTTTCGACCTGCACCGGCCGTATGTGGACAACATCGTACTGGTGTCGTCGAAAGGGGAACCGATGCGGCGGGAGAGCGACCTGATCGATGTGTGGTTCGACAGCGGGGCGATGCCGTACGCGCAGGTGCACTATCCGTTCGAGGTTTCGGCGGCTGATTTCCGGGGCAAAATCTACCCGGCGGACTTTATCGCCGAGGGGGTAGACCAGACCCGCGGTTGGTTCTTTACGCTCCATGTGCTGGCGACAATGCTGTTCGACAGCGTGGCGTTCAAGAATATCATCTCCAACGGTTTGGTGCTGGACAAGAACGGCAACAAGATGTCGAAACGGCTGGGGAACGCGGTCGATCCATTCGAGGTGATGGACAAATACGGGCCGGATGCGGTGCGGTGGTACATGATCTCCAACTCGCAGCCGTGGGACAACCTCAAATTCGATGTGGACGGGGTGGACGAGGTGCGGCGCAAGTTCTTCGGGACATTATATAATACGTATAGCTTCTTCGCGCTGTACGCCAATGTGGACGGATTTACGGGGACTAACGAGCCGCAGATACCTGTGGACCAGCGGCCGGAGATCGACCGCTGGATTATCTCGCTTTTGAATACGTTGGTAAAAGATGTGACGACCTCTTTGGAGGCGTATGATCCGACGCCGGCGGCGCGGTCGATCAGCGATTTCGTGAACGAGAACCTCTCCAACTGGTATGTGCGGCTGAACCGCAAGCGGTTCTGGGGCGGGGGGCTGACGCAGGATAAGCTGGCGGCGTACCAGACGCTCTATACCTGCCTGAAGACGGTGACGCTGTTGGCGGCGCCGTTCGCGCCGTTCATCTCGGACCGGATTTTCCGGGATCTGACGCATAATGAGGCGGGATCGGTGCATTTGGCGGAGTTTCCGGTTTACAACCCGGCCCTTGTGGACGAGGAATTGGAGCGGCGGATGGAGTTGGCGCAGCGGGCTTCGTCGATGGTGCTGGCCCTGCGGCGCAAGGTGAACATCAAGGTGCGGCAGCCGTTGCAGAAGATGATTATTCCGGTGCTGGATCCGGCGGTGCAGAACCGGCTGGAGGCGGTCGAAGGACTGATACTCAATGAAGTGAATGTCAAGGAGGTAGAGTATATTCACGAGACGACGGGCATCATCACCAAGCGGATCAAACCGAATTTCAAGACGCTGGGGCCGAAGTACGGCAAGCAGATGAAGGCGATCGCGGCGGCGGTGGCGGATTTCTCACAGGAAGATATAGCCGCGATCGAGGCTTTGGCTGAAGGTGCGACCTATGACCTCTCTATCGCCGGGGGCGAAGTGCTACCGGTGGAGCGAGCCGATTTCGAGATCACCTCGGAGGATATGCCGGGCTGGCTGGTGGCGACCGAAGGGACGCTGACCATCGCGCTGGACATCGAGGTGACGCCGGAGCTCCGGGCGGAAGGGATCGCGCGCGAGCTGGTGAACCGCATCCAGAACCTGCGCAAGGAGCAGGGCTTCGAGGTGACGGACAAAATCCGGGTCGCTGTCGAGTCGAATCCGGAAACGGACGAGGCAGTGCGCAAGTATGCGGACTATATCGCGGCGCAGACGCTGGCGCAGGGTGGTGTGACGGTGACTGCCGGCAAGCAGCGGTCTGAGATCGAGATCGATGATCTGCCGCTGACGGTAACGGTGGATAAACTCTAACCGATCCTTTATTTTGCCCTCGTGCCGGGCGGGCTTTTCCGCTCATGCCGCGGGGCACCTTCTTTCTTGGGTGACCAAGAAAGAAGGCAAAGAAGTCACCGGAAGCCGGTTTCGTCTTGTCGAAGCCCGGTCGTTCTGGCCGGGCTTCTCAAGTCAAAACGCGACGCTTCCGGGTCTGTCGTCTCTACCCGGTTCAGGCCGGAGCCAGCGGTGCCGCTGGGCACTCCAGCCGGGCTGTAACTACCCTATGTTTCAGGCCTACGCCGGGGGTGGGTTGACCTACGGTCTTCCTCGCGCTTGCGAGGCATCAGCGGCAAGCCGCCGTGCTCCCGCTTCGCTACTCGGGTCGGCCTGCGCGGCTCGCTACGCTCGCCGCAGAAACGGGTAGTTACAGCTTCGAAAGCCCTAACGGGGCCTCTTTGTTACTCAACCGACGCAGTCGCCGAGAGCCATAAAGGTAACTTGAATGGCCGAGGCACCAGGAGGAATGCGAAGCCAAACTTTCGGAGATGCCCCACGCATCTCGTGAGCCTGCCGGGATACCCGGTTGTAATGATACGAGTAGGGCCGATAAGGTAGTCAACATCTTATCGGCCCTACTCATATCATTACATGAAGGCTTGCGGAGCCTAAGGAGTAGCGTAGCTATCTGAAAAGTTCTTTGGGTGCCTTTCTTTCGAGAAAAGGACAGTAACCTCCAATCCGATGAAAGGGTGTCGGAAAAAGGATCGGTTAAATTTATTCGCCGCCGGCGATGATGCCGCGGCTTTTCCACTCCGCTATCAGGCGCGGCAGTACACTCTCGAACCGGGAGAAATCCTTGTTTTCCGGCCTCGTCCAGCCCACCTCCGCATACGCCGCGATGCGCGGGAACGTTTGCCGGTAGACATCCTTCGGCGTCGGCGTCCACTCGCTCCACATCTGGCAGCCCAGGCCCAGCACATGTCCGGCCTCCTGCGCCGATACCCCCTCCGGCACCGGGCTGAAATGATATGCCAGCTTCACCGGAATCGTATTGTAGTTGTAATCCAGATAGGTATAATTGTGCGTCGAGTTGACCACATCGTGCCCCTGCGCCAAAGCCTCCTTCATAATGGCCACATCGCCCTTCCAGAAATGCACCACCGCATTCGGCGCCAGAGTCGCCGAAGCCGCGTTCGCCTCCGTAGACCACTCGTGCACATTCTTGCCCAGGATCTCGTTCCAGCCCATCATCCGCTTTCCCAGCCCCTCGATGAAATTCGACATGTTGTTGGTAAAATAGACCTGCACATCGCTCAGGTTCTGCATCCCCTCCTTCTCCATCAGCGCCTTCACCTCCGGACTCAGCTTCCAGTGGTCATATTTCACCTCGTCGCCACCGATATGGATCACCTGCGAGGGGAACAACACCGCCACCTCGGTGATCACATCCTGCAAAAACTCATACACCTTCGGGTCCGCCACATTGTAGACCCACGGATTCCCGGCGAACTCGGCCGGAACCCGGATCTTCTCTTTGGTCGTTCCCAGCCACGGATAGGCCGCAATGGCCGCCGAAGCGTGGCCCGGCATCTCGATCTCCGGCACGACGGTGATATTCCGGTCGGCCGCATAAGCGATGATCTCCCGGATCTCGTCCTGCGTGTAGAAACCGCCGTGCGGGTTGGGATCGTACCTGCCGCTGCGCCACGTCCCGATCTCCGAGCTGTCACGCACGGAACCCACCTCGGTCAGGAGCGGGTATTTCTTGATCTCGATACGCCATCCGGCATCGTCGGTCAGGTGCCAGTGCAGCACATTCATCTTGAGCCGCGCCATCTCGTCGATCATCTTCTCAGCCACCTCTTTCCCCTTGAAATAGCGGGCCTCGTCCAGCATAAAGGCGCGCCAGCCGAATGCCGGACGGTCTTCGATCGAGACATACGGCACCTTTCTTTCCGGCGTTACCAGCTGCCGCAGCGTCTGCACCCCGTAAAACAAGCCTTTCTTATCCGCCGCCGCGATACGGATGCCCTTGCCGTCGACATTCAGGGTATAGCCCTCGCCGCCCAATGTTTCGGCCAGTTTCGCATCGGCATCCAACGTAATCTTGACCTTCCCGCTGCCGACACCGTATTCATCTGCGAGCAAACCGGCCAGATAACCGGCGGCGAAACTTTCGGAAGGGCTTTTGATCGCCACCCCTCCGGCCAGCGACAACGACTCGTCACCTACGGTAATCCGGTTGGGCCACGGCACGATCTGCACCCGCTGCGCCGCCCCGGCGGCCAGCGTGCCGCCCAAAGTCATCACGGCGGCCAGCACGATAAAGAATTTTTTCATTTTGTAGTCGTTTGGGATTAGTGAAAAGTAAAGATAATGAAAAGACAATTTATATCTTTACGAGGACAAAAACTACTGACCTAATTATGAGAAAAAATCTTTTTCTGCTCTATTTGCTGCCTGCCCTTTGCAGCTTTTCACCCGACAATTCCGTTCCGTCGCCGGATCAGGAAAAAACCGACAAAGCCTATGTGGACTATTTCGCCGGCTATCTGACCGGCGACAAAACGGCATACGACGCTTCCGCCAGGTTATCCCCGAAGAAGATCGACAAAGTCCGCGAAGTGGTCTGGAACTCATGGAAAGCAGCCAATTCGGCCTTTGCGGAGGAAAAATTGATTCCGTTGGATACCCTGTCTGCGACCCGGAAAGGAAGCTGGGACCTCACTAAATACGAGCCGGACGCAGTGATGCCCTATTACTACGGCTACAAAGGCGCGGCAAAACCGGAGGCCGGATGGCCGCTGTTCGTCTACCTCCACGGATCGGGTCCGAAGGAGCGCGAATGGAGAAATGGTCTCGCCCTCGGTTCCCGGTTCGACGACGCCCCGTCGGCCTATTTCATTCCGCAAATCCCGAACGAAGGAAGCTACTACCGCTGGTGGCAGGTTGCCAAACAACAGGCCTGGGAAAAGCTGCTGCGGCAGGCTTACCTCTCGGATGAGATCGACCCGAACCGCGTCTATTTCTTCGGCATTTCCGAGGGAGCTTACGGCAGCCAGCGCCTCGCTTCGTTCTATGCCGACTATCTGGCCGCAGCGGGCCCGATAGCGGGCGGCGAACCGCTGGAAAACGCTCCGGCTGAAAATTGCGCCAATATCGCTTTTTCGCTGCGCACGGGATCGAACGACCGGGGATTTTGCCGGAACGAACTGACCGAAGCGGCCAAAAACGAATTCGACAGTTTACAAAGGCTGCATCCGGGATATTACGAACATGACATCCAGGTGGTTCCGGGCGCTACGCATACTTCGATCGACTACAAGCCGACCACTCCTTATATGAAGGGCTACACCCGCAATCCGTATCCCAAGTATGTCTATTGGGAGAACTTCCCCATAGACGGCCGCTACCGCGACGGGTTCTACAATCTGTACGTCAAGGAGCGTTCCACCGACGACGCTTCATCTCGCTCCTGCTATGAGATGACCATAGACGGCAACACGATAGACCTGAACGTCAGCACGATGACCTCCGAAGCGGTCGAGCGCACCAGCCAATGGAATCTCCCGAAGACATACCGCAAAACTTACACGCCGGCGACCAAAGGGCGCGTGGTGATCTTCCTGAACGACCGGCTGGTCGATCTGAGCCGGCCGGTGACCGTGAAGGTCAACGGTCGCGAGGCGTTCAACGACAAGGTCGAACTCGATGCGGCCAACCTGGTCAACAGCTGCGCCGCTTTCTTCGATCCCGAACGCCTCTATCCGGCGGCGGTCGAAATCGAAGTGCAGTAACTTTCCCGACAAATAAACAAAACGAGGGGCGTATCCGGCCGTGGCCGGATACGCCCCTCGTTTTTCACATTATTTATCGGTTCCCGTTTGCGGGACGCGGGCGACTACATCATGCCGCCCATTCCCCCCATGCCGCCCGGCATGGCCGGAGCCGGATTCTCTTCCTTGATGTCGGCCAGCACGCATTCGGTGGTCAGGAACATCGAAGCCACGGAAGCGGCATTCTCCAATGCCACGCGGGCCACCTTGGTCGGGTCGATGATCCCGGCTTTGAACATATCCTCGTAAACGTCGGTCCGGGCGTTATAGCCGTAAGCGCCCTTGCCTTCCTTCACCTGGTTCACCACCACCGAGCCTTCGCCGCCGGCATTGGCCACGATCTGGCGCAGCGGCTCCTCGATCGCGCGTTTCACGATGTGGATACCGGTAGTTTCGTCTTCGTTCTCGCCTTTGAGCTTTTCGAGGACTTTGGTAGCGCGGATGTATGCCACGCCGCCGCCCGGAATGATCCCTTCGGCTACCGCGGCACGGGTCGCAGCCAGCGCATCGTCCACGCGGTCTTTCTTCTCTTTCATCTCCACTTCGGTAGCGGCGCCCACATAGAGCACAGCAACCCCGCCGGCCAGCTTGGCCAGACGTTCCTGGAGTTTTTCCTTGTCATAGTCCGAAGTCGAAGCCTCGATCTGTTTGCGGATCTGGGCCACGCGCTCCTTAATAGCATCTTTCTTCCCGGCCCCATTCACGATGGTGGTATTCTCCTTGGTCAGCGTCACTTTCTCGGCCGAGCCCAACATGTCAATGGTCGCGGCGTCCAGTTTCAGACCAGTCTCTTCCGAAATAACCGTCCCGCCGGTCAGGATCGCGATGTCCTGCAACATCTCCTTGCGGCGATCCCCGAAGCCCGGAGCCTTGACGGCAGCGATTTTCAGCGTGCCGCGCAACTTGTTCAGCACCAGCGAAGACAAAGCCTCGCCGTCCACATCCTCGGCAATCACGAGCAACGCACGGCCGCTCTGCGCCACCGGTTCCAGCACCGGCAGCAGCTCTTTCATGGTCGAGATCTTCTTGTCGGTGATCAGGATATACGGTTTTTCGAGGTCGGCTTCCATCTTCTCGGTGTCGGTGATGAAGTACGGCGAGATGTACCCGCGGTCGAACTGCATACCTTCCACGACGTCCACGTGGGTCTCGGTTCCTTTGGCCTCCTCAACGGTAATGACACCCTCTTTCTTCACCTTGCCCATCGCTTCGGCGATCAGTTTGCCGATCGTCGAGTCGTTGTTGGCCGAAATCGTGCCGACCTGCTCGATCTTGCTGATGTCGTCGCCCACTTTCTGGCTCTGTTTCTGCAAGTCGGCCACAACGGCTTCGACGGCTTTGTCGATCCCGCGCTTGAGATCCATCGGATTGGCCCCAGCGGTCACGTTCTTGATACCGGTGGTGATGATGGCCTGCGCCAACACGGTAGCGGTGGTGGTACCGTCACCGGCGTCGTCGTTGGTCTTGGAGGCCACCTCTTTGACCAGCTGCGCCCCCATATTGGCTACCTGGTCTTCGAGTTCCACCTCTTTGGCCACGGTAACGCCGTCCTTGGTCACCTGCGGCGCACCGAATTTCTTATCGATCAGCACGTTGCGCCCTTTCGGCCCCAAAGTTACCTTCACTGCATTCGCCAGCGCGTCCACGCCCGATTTGAGCTGTTCGCGGGCGTCGGTGTCGAATATGATCTGTTTTGCCATCGTGTTCTTCTGTTTTTAAGAGTTCTGTGAATAATGAAACGGTTAGATAATCGCCAGAATGTCGTTCTGCTTCATGATGAGGTAGTCCTTGCCATCGACGGTGATCTCGGTGCCGGCGTATTTGCCGTAGAGCACCTGGTCGCCCTTCTTGACCTCCATCTTGACTTCGTCCGTGCCCGGCCCTACGGCCACCACGGTGCCTGCCAGCGGTTTCTCTTTGGCAGTGTCAGGAATGAAAAGCCCCGATGCGGTTTTCTCTTCGGCCGGTTTCGGCTCGATCAGTACGCGATCTGCTAACGGTTTGATTTTCATAGCTCGTAAAGTTTTTTATGTTTTTGGTCGTTTTTAAATCGAATTACGGCTGCAAAATGCAGCATATTCTATGCCAAATCCCGGTAAGGGCCGGTTTATGCCAAAATGACAGCCTGTGGGCTGTCATTTTGGAAAAAGAGGGTGACACGGTACGCCGGATCAATACTTCCTCCGGCTGTGGTCGCGCGGCTTGGCATAGCTGTCACGACTGCCGCCGCCACGCTTGTTATAGCCTCCGCGCCCGCCCCGGTCGCCGCCGCCACGGTTGTAATTGCGCGGCCGGTCGGCAACCGCATTCGGGTTCCGGTCGCTCTTCTTATCGGACTCCTTCGCCAGCTTGACCAGCGGCCGGTCGTCGTTGGCCAGCTCGCGCAGCGAATTGAGCTTCTTCATCGCCGCCTCGGCGTCCTGGAACGGAATGGTGGCGAACGAGAAGTCATCCATGCACTTCACGTCGTCGATCTTCTGCTGCGGGATGCCGCATTCGCGGTTGAGCAGCTCCACGATCATCTTGGGCCGGTAGCCGTCGTTCTTGCCCAGCCCGATAAAGAGCCGCGAAGTCCCGCGCCGGTCCACATCGATGCGCCGGATCTCCGGGTAGTTGCTCTCGTCCAGCTCGTTCTTGAAGGCCAGCCGCATCAGGGCGGCCAAAGCGATCTCCGGATCCAATTCCGAAAGCAGCTCCTTGGCCATTTCGTCGTAGTCGGTGTAGGACTCCTCCTCGACGATCTCGGCCAGGTCATCCTTGATCTTGAGCTTCTTCATCTCCACGATGTCGTGCGCCGAGGGTTCGGGATAACCGCCCTTTTCCCAGCTGCGGCTGATGCGGGCCTGCCCGCTCTTGCCGCCGAAG
>CANQXP010000025.1 GCA_947627885.1 uncultured Rikenella sp. | reverse complement strand
TTTTTCTTTTGCTGCATCCCGTACCGCCTGCATTTCCTTTTCTGTTTCAGTTATCAACTTTTCCAGCATGACGGCTATGGGGTAACAGGAAAAATGAGAAAGGAAGAAATAAAGAGGACAAAGGTCATAAACCCAGCAGGGGCAAGGGTTACAGGATAAAAGTAGGTTGGCGGCGCATGTTTGAGAAACTTCCAAAAGTGCCGATTTCTTGCCAAGAACTACCGGCGGCACTGTCATCACGTTGTAACCTTTTTCAAAAAGACTGCAAATACATTCCGGAAGCCTTTAATTCAGCCCAAAAGCATTTTCAAGGTCATTTTAAACGGGGCCACTCCAATACATTGCATTTCACGACCATTTGGCGCCTATTTTCGGGACGCAACAACATCCTCGGCATCGTGGACAACCGAAGCCTTTTTTGTGGCTTTTTGTGCCTCTCTCATCGCTTCCCTCAGCTCATCGAGATTAGACTGAACGACAGCCGTCTGCTTACGCATATCATCCACAAAGCTACGTAAATCTATAATCTGAGCCTCTTTTGTGGCGATTATCTCATCTTTTGCCCGTATGATTTCATCCTTTGCCGCTATCGTGCGGTCTTTGGCTTCCAATAAAGCGATATAGACCTTTTCGCCCGCCGGTTCACTGTCCGGAGCGGCAAAATCACCCGTTAAATGTGATAATGAATCGTCATACTCTATGTGGTGGTTTTTGGGATGTCGTTTTGGAATTGCATTTTGATGTTTTGAGATTGCGTTTTGAGATTGCATTTTTGGAATTGCATTTTCCTGTTTGGGATGGTCAAAATCTTCTGATTTTTTTTCGAGCATCTCCCCTTTTCCAGTTAAAAGCCATTCGGCAGACACCCCTTCACACTTTGAGTATATTAATTCAATATCAAAAGTATTCCTACTTAACCATGTATTAACACCTTGAGGAGAGGTCCCTATCATGCGAGCGAACTCAGCTTTCTTTCCATCAGCAAAGTAATCTATTAAAGCATTTAATTGTAGTGTCTTACGATTGCCTTCCATTTTACATGAACATTTCGAGTAAAAATAATTCTCAAAATGTTTGCATAGTATACATTTTGAGTATATATTTGTCGTGTCTTAAAAGGTATTAAGACCGGCTAAAGTTAAACAAATCTTTCAAAATGAAACAGATCATGTTACCCATCGGCGAGGGCAAGAAGCTCGGAAAACTTTTCGGGGTGAGCTATGTGACCGTCTGGTCCGCGCTCCGATATAAAACAAAAAGCCCGCTTGCTGAGAAGATCCGCCAGACTGCCCTGGCTAAAGGCGGCCAGATTTATGAAACCTCTAAAGCCAAACAGTTATGACAGCACAAATTTTAGAGGCCATCGCTTCCAGCGTGTTGTTGATAATAGCGGCGATTATTGCCCGGATGAGCGGATCATCGCGCAGACTTGGGCAACAGGAATACCGCGAGGAGTTCCGCAAAACGTGGGATTAAACTTTAAATCACAACACTATGAGCAAATTAACTAACCGTCAACGTAGGCATTTTGAGAAAATGCACCGGCACATCACCTATATGTTGCAACATGACAATGACCAAAGATTACTTAGTCTTGAGGAGGAGATGAGGGATTACATCAGAGAGTTGCTCTCTCCAGGAGCGAGAGAGCGGTTTCGGATTGCAATTGCGACCGACGAAAGCAATCGTCCGAAGCCAGCATCAAGCGAAGTGCACATTCATATTCACTTACACGGGCCGGGGTGTTCCCCTGATAAGTAAGATCAAACCATCCGGGATTGTCATCGTCCTGGCTCCATTCGAATCCGGGGAAACAGAGTTTAAAGGCGTTTAATTTCTCTTCGAGAATACTCGGAGAAACAGACACGGATGGCGATAGGGACAAACTACTCCGGATAAGGAAACAGACTTCGACATCAGTCCATTTATCAGGCTTCATGCCAGTAAAGATTAGGTTAATAAAAGGTTTAGTCACTTCAAAGTTAGCCTAAAATTCCAGACATGCAACGGCACCGGGGATTGCGCCCCCGGCTGGAACCAAGCAAAGCAAGACACAAGGAGCATTAGCCATGCAGTTAGACGATCAAAATAGAGTGCTGATCCCGGTTTCCGAACTGGTGCCTGCGGTATGGAGCAATGGAACATATTGTTCTATGAAACATCGCGATAAGATCGACACTGTAACCCTTGATGGCAAACGTGCGGGTCGTGGTCGTCCGGCTTTTGTTGTCTACGACACGTTATGCGAGAAATACCAACTCCAGATTCGTACAGCATTGGGCAATCCCCGGCAGAAATTGGGATTGATTCCTGTCGGTCAGACGAAAGTATCCGGCCGTAAAGCCGAAAGGATTCCGTTCAACGAACTGTCGGCTAAAGAGCTGGCTTTGTGCAATGCCAAATACAACCTTGTCAAGGCGTACCGCGAATATGCGGAGATCAACGGCCAGGAAATGGGCCTTGTGGCGGCAAAGAAAGAATTTGTCCGGGCTGTCCAAGACGGGTATTTGTGCCCGGATTCTTACCCGGTTGTCGGGCGGATCAGCTTTCAGACGCTGGAGCGATGGAATAAGGAGTTGCGGGACGGCGGCGACAAGATGGACGCGCTGGCCCCGCTTCGGGTCCAGAAGTCCGGGACATCGCTAACCAGAGAGCAGCAGCAGGTTTTGATACGTGAGTATTGCAAGGACAACAAGCCGAGCATCGCGGTCAGCTACCGGATGGCTTGCCGCATTTGGAGGGCACAAGGGACGCCGGTGGCCGATCTGCCTACGCTGATCACCTGCCGACGGTTTTTGGATGCCTGGGCGGCTAAAAACGCCCGTGTAGCCACGTTCCACCGCAAGGGCGTGAAGGCTCTGACGGATAGCGTGCTGCCGTCCCTGGAGCGCGACCCGTCATCAATTCAATATCTGGACTGCCTGGTGGCGGACGGCAAAGTTCTTAATATGCAGGTTATCAACCCGCACACCGGGAAGCCGTGCCGCCCCACGTTGATCGGATGGATGGACTGCCGGACGCTCCAGATCCTCGGCTTCGAGCTGATGGTGACGGAGAACACGATGAGCGTTGCCAGCGCGTTCCGCCATGCCTGCCTCAATGCCGGTGCGCTTCTGGGCGTCGATGGGGCGATCATTCCCAAGATGGTCTACATGGACAATGGCCGCGCCTTCAAAAACAAGTTTTTCAACGCCGCAGCAAACTTGGAAACGCAGGTCGGCGGGATGTTCGAGCGACTGAAAGACTGCGGACTGGAGCGTGTAATATACGCTCGTCCGTACAACGCCAAAACCAAGAGTATAGAACGGGCTTGGCAGTCATTTGTGGAAATGGAAGGGCTGGCCGATACTTATACAGGAGACCGGCTGGAGAACAAACCGGCTGCCTTGATGCGTAACGAAACATGGCACAGGCTACGCCGTGAAGGGCAGATTGCTCGTAACGGTTTCCCGACCCTCTGGGGCGCTTACGCGGCCTGCGAGTGGTGGATCAGCGAGTACAACAACATGGTCAGCAATGGCAAGTATTTGGACGGCATGACGCCGAACCAGATGGCTGCCCAGCAAGCCACCCAGATCGACGTGCGGAACCGGATCGTTAGGGGCAAAGAGGTGGACTGTATGATCATGCACTCAAAGACGGCACAACTCAATAAAAACGGGTTCAGGATCAACGGAACCTATTACTACAACCCAATTTTTGCGGACTATGTGGGCAACGGCGAGGAGTTCATAATACGCTATGACCTGAAAAGCACGGAAAGGATCCTTGTGTTTCGGGAGGACGGGAGCTTCTGGTGTGAGGCTGGGGTGTTCTTTGGGCAGGGCCTTCACGCCTTTGCCGCTCTCGGATCGGATGCGGACCAGGCAAAGGTGCGTACTGCCCAGCGGCAACAAGCTGCCATGTTGAAGGATGCGATCCGGGCGGCCACGACCTGGGACAGCTCTGAACCGTGTCTGCCTGAATTGCCGCAGTTCTCGGCCGCTTCCGGACATGATATTGCTCCCTCAGCGCTGCCGGAACCGGAGGAGCCTGAATTTCGATTATTCTAATCAAAAACCTGCATAATTATGAACACTTTACGCGAACAACTCTCCGAGCACCTGGAGAGTAACAAGATCAGCCAGGAGGCTGCGGCGTCGGCAATGGGGATTAGCGGTTCAGCCCTTTCCGCCTGGAGAAAAGAAAAGTACGCCGGGGACAATGCCCGCATCGAGGCGCTGGTAGTCGAGTACCTGGGGCGGCAAGTCGCCACGGCGACGGAAATCAGGGCTTTTAAGCGCGACTTTGACTTTGTAGAGACTTCGGTATATACCGACATCCGAAAGGGGATAGAACTGGCTGAAACACGCGGAGAAATACGCCCGGTCGTGGGGCGTTCCGGGATCGGTAAAACCACCGCTTTGGCGCGCATCCGAGAGGAAAAACAATCCGCCATTTTCGTGGAGGCTTACAAAGGCATCCGCAAAAACCGCTATTTAGCTAAAATCTGCAAGGCGGCTGGGCTTCCGGCAAAGGGTTCCTTTGATGACCTCTTCGAGATAATCGTGGATAACTTAAAAGGCACCGGGCGGCCGCTATACATCGACGAAGCGGAAAATCTGAACATTGACGAGATCGACATCACCCGGCGGATCGTGGATTTTACCGGATGCGGCGCAGTCCTGACGGGCTTACCTTCTTTTTACGACCAGTTACGCCGCTATCCTTACATTTTCAACCGTCTGGCCATGCCCATCCGGCTGGAAAAATTGCAAGCACACGACACGGAGCGAATGGTGGCCACCATGTGCTCCAGCAACGTGCCGACGGAGATCTGGCACCTTGCCTGCGGAGGCGTGGGGCGGGACCTTAAAATGATCGTTCTGGAAAGCATGCGGGTGGCCAGCCTAAATAAAGTGGAGCTGACCGACACCCCGGCCATGATTCGGATCATCAATAAAGTCACCAAAGAACTCGGCCGCACGGCCTAAAGCATTACAGCCATGATAACCAACACTCAGAAAGGGCGCATCCACAAGCTGATCGCAGAGCTGGGCTGGTCACGGGCGGAGTATGTAAAATGGCTGGAGCACCGGTTTGGAGTAAATACCTGCGTATCGCTCCAGATCACCACGGCAGCCCAGGCCATCAAAGAGCTCGAAGAGATCCTTGAATCCAACCAAGCGGAGATCCGGGCTACCGAGAAACAGATCAGTTACATCAAATACCTATGGATCGGCGTGGATTACGCCGCCTGCACGGAGGGCGACAAACTCCTGAACACTTTTCTTAAACGGCGCTACCAGGTGGATGCCGTCGAGGATCTGACCCGACGCCAGGCATCCGGGGTGATCTCAGCCATCAAGCGGATGCAGGTCAATATCCAAAAGCACAGGGGTGAAGTTACCATCGGTCGTGCATCAATAGATCCGGCCACCGGTCAAGCTCGCGCTTGGGCTACGCTGGAGGATGGCAGCCGGGTACCTGTCGATCTGAATAGCCATAAAATCCAATAAAGCCATGAAAACAAATGATCTCTCGCGCGATATGCGCCTGATAGTGGCCACCATCGGAGAAGAGGCAACCCGTAAGCTGATGGTGGAGCTGGGCGGCATGAGCATTTACATCCCGCGGATCGGCCGCGCCGAGTTGGCTGACGCTCTTAGGGAGGAGGCTTTCGATGTCAAAATAGTGGCTGCAAAGTACCGGGTATCTCAAAGTAAGCTGTATTCCATTTTGAAAGAGATCCGGACGGAGCAGTGGGCAAAGAAAAGGCAAATGACCCTATTTGACATTCCGCATGAAGATGAACCTAACAAATAAATAATCAACACAATGGCAGACAAAATCAGTAGACAAGCGGCCGAGGAGGCCATCGCAGCCTGGAAGGCTTACAAGGACATGGAGCGCGAGGCGAAAGCCGCCATCGCAACGGCCGAAGGGGTAATCGACGCATACGCGCGGGAACACATCGCCGAGTTCGAGGATGACAAGCTGGCGCTTACCAAAGGGATCATCGCCATCCGGGCGGGAGCAGCCAAGCCAGTCAAGGATGGCAAAGCATTGGCGGCCAAAGAAAGGGCGCAACTGGCCGCACTTCTCCCTGCGGATTATGTGCAACTCAAATGCGATTTCAGCACTCTATACGGGTGCCAGGACAAGCGAGTGCGTCAGATCCTCGAAGCGTACGGCATCGAGATCAAAAAAGAGGACAAATACACGGTCCTCTAACCTCTCCCGGCCGGGTGGCCTCGCCGGGCGGTTCGATTCCGCCCGCGGGAGCAAAAACCATATAAAACAGTACGATTATGGCACATTCGACTATCGACCGGTATATTACCGACCATTACGAGGATTGGCAGCGGTATGCCCGTTGGCAATGCTCCTGGCGCGGCCTGCATGGTCAAGCTGACGAGATCTTGAGCGATGCGGTTATGGTTCTATTGGAAAAGAACGAGCAAACCGTGATCGAGATGATCCGAAAAGAACACATCGGAGGTACTTGGTTAGATGCTTTCATGTGCATTACCATTCAGTATAAATGCTTGCTAAGAAGGCGTAAGCGATCCATCGACCGCCGAACAGTCACAGGATGGGAACTCGAATGGTTTAATATACCGGAACCGGAAGCCGAATGCCCGGAGGATTACGATATTTGCGGCAAAATGAACATCGTTCAGGAATTGCTGCCTAAATTGAAAGCATCCGATGCGGTGAAGCGGACATTTGAATTTATTGTAATTCAAGGCGGTTCATACGCCGAATTACCCGATCAAAATTCTGCCTATCAGCGCGTTTTCGGATTAAGAACGCCTTAAGGCGGGCGATCAGTGCCGGGAATTATTAACTTTATCGCAAAACTTCATCATGGAAAAGATCACTACATACACCGCAACGGGCGGGAAGTTGGAGAAAGAAGAAGAGAGCATCTACCAGGTGGCGCAGTTGATCAGCATGGCCACCGGCAAGGATCCTGACGCCGCCCAGGCATTAGCACTGGAGTGCGAAAAAGAGGGTAAGCGGCTGATATTCGCTTACCCTCCCTTTGAGGCTGACAGCGCCGGGTGGGAAGAACTCGGCGAGATTCCGGACGGGATGCTGTATTTGGGGTGAGTTTCTCACCCCTTTTTATTTCAGGTTCTCAATAAAGCGGACCATCTCTTCATACAACTCCGGCAGGTACTTTTTAAATACCGTATTCCCAGCAAAGGCATTCTCGAAGGCGTGGGCTATAAACTCCGCCTGGCGCATCCCGGCACGCTTATAGTAGGCTTTCGTATGCCCCCAGCCGTACTCTGGATTGATAGACATGATTGTGTCCTGTGCACTCACTATTTGTTCTATAACGTCCTCCTTAGTTATACCTCTTTTCGCCAGGGTGGCGTCGTCCAT
Source organism: uncultured Rikenella sp. (assembly GCA_947627885.1). GTDB lineage: Bacteria > Bacteroidota > Bacteroidia > Bacteroidales > Rikenellaceae > Rikenella. Next base: position 20,199 of record CANQXP010000025.1, on the reverse strand, counting down.
TTTCTTTATCCGTGAATAGATTTCATTCAGTTGATAGCTGATGTATTCTATCCGGGGTAGCTTCCTAACCACCTTTTTGCCTCGCCAGCGGAAAATACAATCCTGATCTTTAAGCAACTCCTTTTTCCAGGATCGAATCATCTTGTCGAGTTCCTTAGAAGATCGTAACCCTCGTTGCCAGTCGATTCCGTGTCCGAACTCGTGGTAAATTACGCTTTGTTTAAGCCAGTTACTTCTGTCGGCACGCTTAGTATTTGCAATGTGTACGGCTTTTTCTCCTGGAGAATAATAGGAGCCTTTATCGCTTTTCTCCAGAACCAGCCGGATCGGGTTTTCCTTGTCGATCAGATCAAAAAACTCTTTTTTAAACCGGATCCCGGAGCCTTTGAGATATTCGCCATCCGCGCGAAGCTCGGCCGGGATCCCATCCTGATCGTCGGGATTCGGCACCGGTTCTGCGGTGGTCTTTGCAGGTTTCACGGCCGGGTCGGATGCTTTGATCTCGGCCTTCATGCGGTCGAAGGCTTCATCCATCAGCTTGCGGGTTTCGGCGTCGGCAGCCTCGTATTGCTTGGCCACCCACTCCAGGTACTTCTGTTGTTTGTTACCGACAAACTCCTTGCTGGAGAGAGAGGCGTATATTGCTTGTTTTTCGGCCTCGTCCGGCATAGCGTTTTTCAGGTATTGAGCCGCCTGGCGGGCGGTCAGCGGGATGGCCGTACACCGGCACCGGAAGCCGAGCGGCGGCCAGAATGTAAAATCGCCTGTTCTAAAGATTTTGCCGTGCAGCGCGGCGTGATCCGGCCGGGTATGGCTATCCATCGTGGCGCTGTATTTCCAGTACGGAAAGTCCCCGGACACCTCCAGCATCTTGGACATCTGCCCGGAACCGTAAGCCAGGGAGGTGTTCGTGACATAGATATTCTCAATCTGGTACGATTTCAGGCGCGTGAGGCCAGCTTTGTCGAACTCTGAATCCACCACCTCGGCAAACGCTTTCGGTCCTTCTCCGCGCTTCATATTGCCCGCAAGGGCGGCTTGAAGCCGGGTGCGGATCCGCTGGTCTTGGACCACGGCCGTGGTGAATGCCTGGAATTTCAAAAAGGAGGTCGCGGTGGGGTTGCCTGCATCCAACCCCGTGGCGATCTCCTTAGCCGAAAAATCGGCATGATACTTTTTAATCCATGTTAAAACACTCTTTTCACCACTTTTGAAAGCGTTTGAAAGGCATTTGAAAAGAGCATCGGAAAGACTTTCAATAAATCCGGTATCGGGTTTATCCGTCAGTCCTTTTTTTTTATTCTCTCCCGGTATGCTGTGAACACGTCGAAAAGCGGATCATAATCGGACGGCAGCGCGGCGAAGTCGGCCGTTTGGTTGCCGCCCGCGGGGGCCTGTTCCAAGATAAAATCCTCTTCCGCATAGCCTCGTTTTAAGAGCAGCTCTTTGGTCGGACGCATCCCCATCTGGTAATAGAGTTGATCCGTCTCGGCTATCGTTTTGGAGAGGCTTTTGGGCATCTGGAGCGTGACGGTCGGCACCTCCGGCAGCCCATTCAGATAAGAAACGATCTGACATAACTGGCTGACGGCCGAGCTGGCCAGTTTAACGCCCTCTTCGAGCGCCTCTTCCCGAATGGTCAGGCCGTTGGCCGACGAGCTGTAACCACCTTTGCCGTCCACCTGCATCGTTAGATCCGTACCGGTCCAGAGCTTTTCAATCTTTCGCCGCAGCATCTCGTCAGCTCCGATGTAGAGATCCGTGGAGCTGGCCCGCCCCGCAGCCTCTTTGAGTTCCAACCGCATCCCTTCCGGGATGGCAGTCACGCTGTTATTACGCCCCCTAACCAACATAGTCAGCAAGTCGTTTATATCCTCCTCTTTAGTACCTTGGGGATAATAGCCGATCCAGCGGTCCCGGCCGTCCTCCTCCGCAAACTGTAACAGAAACTCGAAATTGCCATTCAGCCCCACGGCTACCCAGAAGGCGATGTCCAACAAGCCGATCCCGTAAGGATTCAGGAGAGTGTCGTTATTCTGGATCAGTATGAACTTGCCGGGCCACTCCTGGAACACATCGACCCCGTCGCGGGAGGTATTCGTTTTCAACCGCAAACGCCGCTCCCGGTCGAACTGGTAGAACTCCGGAGGGCACAGCTCCACCCTTCCCGGCACAGTGCGGCCATCCAGGGTGGTGTATTCCGTAACCTCCAGCACCGCCATGCCATAGTCACGTGCCGAGGCGGCGTTGCCGATCAGTCCCCGGAGGTCGAATTTGCTCAGGTATTCGGTAAAGAAGTCCGCAACCGATTGATTTTCCGCTTGGACTATCGGTTTCAGGCTATACAGCGATGACCGGTAGCTGGCGATCTGGGGATAGACATCGGCCTGCCGGGCGACCTTGTGAAAGATCTCCATCGTGGCCGCCTTCGTTTTCAACACTTGCGAAGGGTTCGGCAGCACGGCAAGGGCAGCGTTCAACTTTTGCTCCAGGGTGACGGATTGGTTTATGATCTTGGGCATGGCTATTTGTCTTTGGTAAGTTGTTTGAAGCGGCGGATCAGGAAGTCCTGGATTTCCCCTTCGTCCTCTTTTTCCAGGGTGTAGATCTCCCGTTTCGGGAGGTTGATTTTAGGAGCACCCCACTGGTGATGCTTGATAATGTCCCGACCGGTGAGGCGTAGCCCGGCACCTATTTCGTGTGATAGGCTGCGCTTTGTCTGTCCTGTGCGCTGGAGCGGTTTCATGGAATAGCCCTTGCGGCTCTTTTCGCGCCTTGTCGCGGGCTTTAGAAGCTGGTAGGACTTCCCGTCCGCCCCACCATCTTCGAGGTTCTGTTTGCCCCGTGAAACGAGCAACTGGCCGACGGAGTTTAAAAAGCGTTTGTCGGTTGTGACCGTGTCGAAAGCCTTGCTTATCTGGCTTAGTTTCAGGTTGATTTTTTTGAGCTCCGAAGCGTCGATCTTCACTTCCATACTATTCCCGTGTAAAGCCTTGTAACATTTTTTCCAGACGCTCGCTGCGCCTGTTTGTGGCCGTGGCCACGTGTACTGCCGGTGTCACATAGATCTCCATGCTGGCCGCCTCCAGCGCCAGCGCCGCGCCCCAAAAGCGGTCGGCGTGGCTGTCGTTCTTCGTGCCCGCGGACAAGCGGATGTTGCCGGAGGCGGTGATTGTCTGTTTCACCAGTTGAAAGTCCTCGAATATCACCCGATCCTCCGGGATCAGGAAGCTCTGGTCCTCCAGTTGCTTCTTCATCCGGAAGGCCATTACCTCCTTAGTGGTTGCCGAGAACGTGACCCCCTCGATGCGAGCTTTGCCCCACTGCTCCTGAAGGTAATCGGTCAGGCCGATCCCCATCCCGGTGGCGTCGATGCAGAGGCGGCGCAGGTTAGGCAGTTCCCCCATCACCTCCGAGAGCTTGCGGTCCTGGGTAGGGAAATCATCGCCCTGTATGGTGTAAATATGCCGCGTCATCAGGAGCGACGCCGAAACCTTTTCAACGATCCAGAGTAGCGAGAAGTTCGTGGTGCGGCCCACGTCGAGCCCGGCGTACAGTTCCCGGCAGGCTTTCAGCTCCTCGAACGGCAGCAACTCGGCCCGCCCGGCCGCCTCCATCAGTGGCCAGGGGATAAAGGTTTCGTTTTCATCCTGAGGCTGGCACATGAACTGCTGCGCCCAGATCGACGCATCGCCGACGCTGTCCCGGATCTTAGCGATATATGCGTCCTGTTCCTCCCTGGAGCATGATTCTTTCCCCAGAGACTTGGCCGCCAACCCCTGCCGGACAGCATCTACAAAGGTGGTCCGATGGTGTGCCCAGGGCAACTCCCCACGCTCCAGACGCTTGATGAAGCTGTAAAAAATCGACTGCTTGCCCCGGTGGGTGGAGATGATCCGGATCGGATAGCCCCAGACCAGGGCGGCCGGGCTGGCCGCCTCCCAGACCTCCAACTCGTTATCGCGCCGGGCAAACTCGTCGAGCACGATCTTGCCCCCTTTACCGTGCAGCTGGTTCGGCGAGCTGGAGAGCCCGGTGATCCGCTTGCCGTTCTTGAATTTCAGCACGAAGGTATTGGCCCCCTCGTCATCGATCAGCGTTTCGCCACCGGCCACCTCCAGCGCTACGCTCAGTGCCTTCGCGAACTTCTTACAATAGTCGATGTACTCCCGCGCGTTGGTTTCGTTGTTCGAGCTGAACCACACGTCGTATTTGCCATATACCCCCGCGTCCACCACATCCTCGAAAGCCTGGACATAGGTAAGGCCGACACGGCGCGATTTTTCGTACAACTTGATCTGCGCGGTGTCCTCCAGCCATGCGACCTGGTAAGGCATAAATCCGAACTTGCTGTAATCGATCATAAGGGTAAATCTGTACCAAACAGCCGCTTAAAGGTTTCGGCGGCCTCCTTGGTTTTGTTGTTCTCGGCGGGATCGTCGAGAGCTTGGACCGCATCCTGCTCGGCAGTGCGTTCATAGCTCTGCACGCGGATCAGCGCGGATGCCATGCGGGTGAAAGCATTGATAATATGCTGCGCCGGTTCCTCGCCGTTTCCGAGTTGGATTTTGATCTTCTGGGCCAGCATCAGGGCAATATCCCGAACGTCATCCGATAGATTTTCCTGCTGATCCTTCAACTTCACGCGCTTGCTGTCCCAGTGGCCCTCTTTGCTCCAGTTACGCAGGGTACGGTCCGAGCAACCGAGTTCGGTGGCGATCCGGTCGTATGTCCAGAACTCCTCCACAAAGAGTTGCTCCGCGCGGTCGTATAGCTGGGACTTTTTCATCAGAGCATTTTTTTGAGGCGTTCGATCTCTTTATCGTTCTCCTTCTTACGTTCGATGGTGGCATGCAGGGTGGCCACAGCCGCATCGATCTTGTCCATGTTGATGTCCTCCAGTTCCAAAAGCGGAGAGGTTTCCTGGCGGATGTTCGTAATGGCCATGTCCGCGGTGATCGACGCCAAATTGTTCTCCCTTTCGAGTGCTGTGATCTTAGCCTCGATCTGCATCTTTTCGATTGTTAATGACATAGTTCTGAATGATAAAGGTTAATTGATTTACCTGTTCGGTCACTTTGCTCAGGATCTCGTTCGAGGCCCGTAGTTCCGAGCGCCACTCCTCCCGCTCCTTCGCGTGGTTCTTGTCGGAGGTGAACCACACGTAAAACAGGACCAGTGCCGCTGGCAGCCCGCTCAGGGTGTTTAAAATGATCTCTTCCATGAAGTCGGTTTTGTTGCTGCAAATATCCTGCGCGATTCCTTAATATTTTATTGCAAGTTGCAATAAATAAGCGCGTTGCATTTGCTGAACTTTGCACTGTGATCGAACGACAACCAACAACCAGCAACATGAGCATCCTTAGAATTTTTACCGCCGGTACCCATAACGGCATCCCGTTCTCGAACGAGGATATTCAGACCATCGCCCGAAAAACTGCCGACTTCGGCGAAGAGATGATCCCCTTTGTACTCGGCCATCCGGATAAGAACCTGCCGATTATGGGCTTCCTGCCGAAAGCGGCGATCAAGATCTACCAGGAGGGCGGCAAAACCTCCATCGGCTTCGACAAGGAGATGGCCGACATGAGCGAGCAGAGTTTGGAAATCCTGCGGGAGATGGGGCACAACAAGCTATCCCCGCGCCTGGTCGAAGGTGTGATCCGGCACATTGGCCTGGTGGAGAAGGCGGCCGTCGCCGAGAACAATGCTCAGGACTTTGCAGCCTTGACCGGCACTTTTGCCGCGCATGATACCCTGTTTGAAAACGCCTCAAAAGGGCTTTCAAACCTTTTTAAAAAACCTTTCAAAAAATCTAAAAACATGGCAGAAGAAACTGAAACCACCCAGCCGGACGTGCTGGCGGAAATGCAAGCTAAAGTGGACAAACTGACCGATTCGGTGACTAAGTTGAAAGAACAGGTAACCGCAAAAGAACAGAAGGAAACGGAAGCGGCGGCAAAAGCTGCCGAAGAGGCCGTCAAAGCGGATTTCGCGTCGGCAGAGTATTCCCACCTGAGCGACCAGCAGCGCCAGGACTTCGCGACGATGTGCGTGCAGCTCCCGGCCGATCAGCAGATCAAGTTCAAAGAAACCATCAAGGCAATGGCCAACAAGCCCAAAGCACCGGGCAACGGTTCGGTAACGGCCGAGTTCGGAGCAAAAGGCAAAGATGGTGAGAAATCAACGACCGATCTGTTCCGGGAGCAGATGGCCGGTCTTTAATAGTCTAACCAAAATATAACACAGATATGAAATTTCAGCAGATATGCGCGGGGGATCAAATCACCTCGCAGATGGCCGCCGAAGTGGTCAAGAAAAGCCCGCTTTTGGCCGGGTATATCGAATTTTTCAAAAAGCCGGGCAACGCCGTAACCTACCGTAAAGGCGGTACCATCGGTGGAATCGTCGGCAATACCCGCGCCCTGGGCGACAACTACACCGGACATGAGGTGGCCCCGGATTACGGCACCGCCAGCCGCAAGATGCTCGGTGATACCGTGCGTATCGACGTGGCTTATGAGCGCATGGGGTACGATCTGGCCAGCGAGATGAACTCCCAGCTGACGCGGCGCGTCCGGGATCTGGCCTATATGTTCAATTATGCGCTGATCAAAGGAGACCCGACTACGGACGCCAAGCAATTCGCGGGACTGGAGGAACTTGTGACCTCTCAGCGCGTCGTGTCGATGGGAGAAAACGGAGGGCAGGTAACGCTGGGCAACAGCGACACGGCTAAGAAAGCACAACAGAACTTCCTGGAAAAGCTGGACGAAACCATCGCGCTCTGCGAGGGCACCAACAAGGTGGTCATGGCCAACGCCCAGACCCTCGCGCGTATCAACGCCATCGCACGGGAGTACCTGACTATCCAGCGCAACGAGTTCGGTGTGCCGATCACCCTGTACAACCAGATTCCTCTGATCAACATGGGCGACTACCAGGCCGATGCGGTTGATAGCTTCAAGCCGATCATCGGGTTCGACGAAAAATGTGGGACCGCTACCGATTGTGCTTCGCTCTATGTGGCCTCTTTCGAAGAGGAGGACGGCGTGAGCTTCGCCACCTGCGAGGGCGGCTTCACCGTGTACCCGGTCCAAAAGGTCGGCAACTTCTACGAGTGCATGTTTGAACTGATCGCGGACAGCGCTCTGGTGCGGGCATCGGCTTTGTCGAAACTCGAAGGGATTAGGCTGTAATGGCGAAGGTGGATATAATTCGCAGCTTCCTGGCGTCGCATCGCCAGGAGCTGCCGCCCACCTCGGAGGGGTTGCGCAAGCATATCACCGACATCGTCCGGGGGCTGAACTTCAAAATCACCTCCAAAGAGATGCAGGACCTGATCGCCGAGTTTGCGCAGGAAGAGGAAAAGAAGCCCAAAGGAGGCCCGAAAACGGCAGGCATGCCCGAAGCCCCGGCCGAGGCGGAATAATCGAATTTTAAACCCTATTGAAAGCATTTGAAAGGTATGAGGTACGTAACAGCGGAGGAGTTCACGGGGCATATCAACAAACAGGTACTCGCACAACTTACGGACAGTAAAACCGGCGAGCCGGACATGGAGCTGCTGGAGCACGTAAATGATGACGCCGCCAGCGAAGTGGATGACTACCTGCGTGGGATCTATGCCCTCCCGCTGCCTGAACCCGCACCCCGCACGATCAAGGCCATCACGGCGGATATTATGAAGTTTAGGCTTTATGAGCGCCGGGATGCCGGTAACCTGCCGGACACGATCCTGAAACTCTACCAGATTGCCATCGGCAAACTGAAAGATATTCAGGCCCGGAGGCTGACCCTGGCCGCTCCGGGGGTGGACGGTACCGGATCCGGCGGGAGCGGGGTGATCAAACAGTGGGCACCCGCTCCGCTGTTCCGGCCTCACTTTACCCGGCTTTTAGGGGATGAATTTACACCTACATCACACTATGAAACTGACTGTAAGAAGAAACTATAAGGGTGAAGCCTATACCATCGGTGCGCTCTACATCGACGGGGTCTATTTCTGCGACACGCTCGAAGATCGCGTCCGGGACCTGGCAAAAGAAGCGAAGGTCCCCGGTGAAACGGCCATCCCGGCCGGGACATACCCCGTGACCGTGAACCGTTCGCCGAAGTTCGGCCGGGATCTTCCCAGGCTCCAGAACGTGCCAGGTTTTGACGGCGTGCTGATCCACCGGGGCAACACCGCGGCCGACACAGCCGGTTGCATCCTGGTGGGCGAAAACAAGGTCAAAGGCAAGGTCATCAATTCGACCGGCTACGAGCTGACGCTAACCACTGCAATCCAAACCGCCATCGAACACGGCGAAGCTATCACCATCACAATCGAATAGCATGAAACACACTAAATCAATTATAGACAGGCTCTTTGACGTGCTCTTCTGGCTGATCATCGTCGCAGCCCTCGTGGGCTTTGTCGGTTCGCTCTTCTGGTCGTGCAGCACCACCCGCAAGGCGACCGCCAGCGAAGCGGTCAAGGTCGAGGACCAGACACAGATCGACACCCGGCGCGACTCGACGGCTACGGCCACGGAGCACAGAAAAGACAGCCTCCGCCAATGGATCGGGGAACGATTTCAGGCTGAAATCTGGCACGTGGAATACGATACCACCAAACCCCCGAACAGTACCGGGCGGCCGCCGATAAAGGCCGAAGAGTTTGCCATGATCCGGGCGAAGCGGAACACTCAGACCGCTACCGGATCTGATTCGAGAATGGCCGATAACGTGGCCACCTCGACGCGGGACAGCACCCGCAAGGACATCCGGACAGAACGGGAATCAAAATCCCGGACAGTCGAAAAGAAGAGCCCCCCGTGGACGCTGATCCTAATAGGCATCGGTGCGGTGACAGTCGGGATATGGTTCTTTCTAAAATGGATAAGGCGATGACAGCGGAAGAACTCGAAAGCGTGCTTGTCAAAGAGATCGGGGCGTTGGATATGGTAGCCAATCCCTACCCTGAGCGGCCGGATAGCTACGTTCCGAACGCTTTCCCCGGCGAGATCCTGGTGCGATACCAGGGAGCCGAGATCACGGACCGGGATGTCAGCGGTGTACAGGCCGAGCGGATGCAGCGGGTGGAGATCGTGGCGGTTGGTCAGGTGTTGCGGGGAGAGGATGGTATCTATAACAGACTGGAGCGGATCCGCAAACATTTGGACGGCTACACCCTTCCGGGGGCGGGCGGCCATCTGGAGCTGGTAAAAGAGGAGTTCATGGACGAGTATAACGGCACCTGGCAATTCGGCCAAAGCTGGCGTCTTAAAAGCATCGTGATCAATGAACAGCAAGACAATTACCACGACCGTCCGCTTGGGACGTAAAGCGCTCGAAGAGAGCATCCGCGATAACATCCGCACCATCCTGCTCACCTCCCGCGGAGAAGTGCCGTACAGGCCGCGGTTCGGGCTGGGCGCTGAAAGGCTGCTCGGCGGTGGGATGCAGAGCCTGGACATCGCCTATGAAGTGGCGGATCAGCTCGCACGGTATGAAAAGCGGATCAAGGTGCGCCAGGTCGTGACCACGGAACCGGAGCCGGGGCGGCGGGAAGTGGCCATCCATTACGAAATACTCAGCACAACCGAATTACAAACCTTAACAATCAGCAACTAAATGAGCTACTTGCATGGAATAAAAATCAAAGAGGGTGCAAAGTCTACCCTTTTGGCCGCGGGCGACACCTCCGTCATCGCGCTGGTCGGCACCGCTCCCCAGGGCGCGGTGGGGACTGTCAAACTGATCACCTCGGCCGATGCGGCCACCAAAGAATATGGTGCCGACATTTCCGGCTTCACGATTCCGGCCGCCCTGGAGAAGATTTTCTCGGAGGTGTCGGCCAAAGTGTTGGTCGTAAATGTCCTTACAGCCGAGAAGGCGGCGGCGCTGCTCGAAGCGGACGGTAAAATGACCCGCGACGAGGCGGGCGGCGTGGCCACTAACATCTATAAAACGACGCTTCCGGAAGCGGTCGATTACACCGCCGAGCTCGTGGCCGGGTTGGACCTCCTCTTGACCGTGGACGACACGCTGGGCGTAAAACCGAACATCGTGCTGGCACCGGGCTACTCCCAGATCGCGGCGGTAATGACCAGGATGGTGGCCGTGGCTGACAAACTGGAAGGGTTCGCCGTGATCGACATGGCGGCCGACAATGTGCAGGCTGCCCTGACCGCGCGCACTTCGGGTATCTACAACATCACCTCCCAGGCGGCGGTGCTGTGCTATCCGCAGATCCTTCGTTACAATACCCACGAAGCGATTACCGACACGCTCGGCCTCTCGGTATTTTGGGCTGTAGCCAAAGCAATCCGCGACGGATCTGAGGGCTACTGGCTTTCGCCGTCGAACTCTGAGCTGTCCGGCGTCAGCGGCCTGACTGCTTCCATCTCCAGCTCACTGACGGATGAATCTGCGGACACTAATCTGCTGAACGGACAGGGCATTGTCACAGTATTCCGGAAGAGCGGGATGGGCACCCGGATCTGGGGCAACTGGACAGCTGCTTATCCTTCCGACCCGCGAACGGTTTGCATGATTGCCCCGCGGGCGGTCAGGATGGCAGCGCGTGAAGCGCTGGTCAATGCTTCGCTGAACTATATGGACCGGGCGGCCACGGGGATCACTGTGGACATGATCACTGGCGATGTGAACGCCTTTTTCCGCGACCTGATCGGACAGGGTGCCATCGTGGACGGTGAATGTAGCTGGGATGAAGCTAAGAACCCGGCTGCTGAGATCGCCCAGGGCAAACTGACCTTCTCCTTTTCAATCGACTACGCGCCGAGCCTGGAGTGCCTCACCTTCGAAGAGGTCATCGAACTTTAACCTAACACACACAAGCCATGATTAACAGCATTGTAAATGCGAACGTGTATATCCAGAGCGTGAAGCTCGCCGGGAAGCTCAACGAACTGGAGCTTCCCGCAGTCAAGATCAAAACCCAGGAAACGACTGCATTAGGCCTATATGGCACTACCGAAATACCCTCCGGAGTCGAAAAGATGGAGGCCAAATTCAAGTTCAACGCCATCTATAACGATGCCTGGAAACACGAGAACCCGCATAAGACTTGCCGCCTGACGGTCAAGAGCAATATGCAGACAAACGCCGCCGACGGCGTGACCAAAAACGTGCCGGTAGTTGCTACCATTTCCGGCCTCTTCAAAGAGATCCCGACGGGATCCATTAAACCTCAGGAACGCCTGGAGGCGGAACACCTGATGACCGTCACCTACTACAAGCTGGAGGTGGACAAAGAGGTGGTCTGGGAGATCGACGTGTTTAACAACATCTTCAAACACTTCGGTAAAGACCTTCTCGAAGAGTTCAACGCCAACCAGAAATAAAGTGACATGGCAAATTTCAATGAAGAGGCCGCGAGCGCCTACGACTGGTCCGCCGGTGGCGTGTACGTGATCGAAGAGGCCGATCCGGTTCAGGGTGGCCCGCAGGGGATAAGTAACCGGCAAGGCCGGGAGCTGGCTTTGCGGACGCGGAACCTCCACGAGAGGCTGGAGGATTTGAAACAGGAAACCTCAGACAGCGCCGCCAATCTGGCCGAGGCCATCGACATTAAAACCGAAGCTGCGCTCCGCACCTCGAAAGAATATACCGACACCCGCGAGGCGGCTATACTGGCCGCTGCGGACAATAAAGATGCCGACACGCTGCGCACGGCTAAGGATTATGCCGATGCGATTGTGGCAGCTCTGATTGATGGTAGCCCGGAGCTGATGAACACCTTGAAAGAGCTGGCCGCAGCGCTGGGCAATGATCCGAATTTCGCAGCTACGGTTATGGATTTGATCGGCCAAAAGTTAGACGCCGCCAACTATACCCCCGCCGACATATTAGCGAAGTTGCTGACTGTGGCGGGGCGGGGTTCAGGGCTGGTATCTGACATGGTCGCCAACCAAAAGACAGGCGCGGCGTTGAAGATATGGCAAGGCACCGAAGCGGAATACAACGCCATCGCCAATAAGGATTCTAACACGCTCTATATCGTACTATAATGATCCTGACAAGAAATACGAAGATCAAGCTGTTCACAAGTGCTACGAAACCTAAAGCCGCCTATATGGGTACTGTTAAAGTGTACCCCAATTCCTCGTTGGCCGTCACCGCCTCGCTGGCCTTCGCAGCTGCCGGAGGATCGCTCTCTTTGGCAATTCAGGTGGAAGACGGTCAAAGCTGGAGCCTATCCGGACTGCCTTCGGGGTGGAGTGCATCATCCACGTCCGGCACCGGTTCCGCGTCGGTGACCATCACAGCGCCGAACAACACGACCACGGCAGGCAAAGGCGGCACGATCACGGTTATTTCCGAAGACCTATCCGCGGCGTGCGTCGTTTCGCAGGCTGCCGGGGCAATCGTGTACGAAACGCCTATTGTGACCGCTTTCGGGTACCCGGACATTCCCGCTGCGGGCGGCACGGTTGCGCCGAACGTATACGCCTACCAGCAAACGTACACCTGGAACGGCGTGCCGGGTAGCGGTGGTGTGCTGACCACTGGCGGAACGATATATTACAGTAATACAAGCGGACTGGTCAGCGCTGGCAATTTAGGCACCACTATACAAGGCCGCACAGCGGTGTACCAAATGATAACGCGCGTCGATATGAACGGCGTGACGGGACAGAACGCGTCTTGTTACGTTTACCAGGCTGAAAACGCTGTTGTATCAAAGAGGTTCGACGTTTCCGTCACGGGCCACGGCAACGATATTCCGCATGCCGGTGGCGTCGCATACAGGTACGTTACCACTTATGTCACCCCCACATATTCGAGTGGTGCAAAGGGCGCTATGGTGTTGTCCGACGAGCCTACTGTAACTGATTCGTTCAGCTCGTCGTGGCTGTTGCGCAATTCGATGGTCAAGACTGGCTTAGGCAGCTATACATACAGCTACTCTGCGTCCGCGGCCCCCGGCAACGCGGCGCGTTCGGTAACAATCACCTATACGGTGACCGGCGGCGAACGGACGGTTACGACGATGACACAGGCGGCGTTGCAAGTTTACAAACTGAATATTGCCGGATCGTCAGGCGGTGGGCTTCAATTCAACCAATGGGCTACGTTCGGCCAATTCAAGGTGTACTATGGTGCCGGTAGCGGCGGCCCGTGGCTGGGCGGCACTACGGTAAACTGGTCGAGCGTCGCGCAAGGGACGTCGGTAAGCTGGACGGGTGACTATCCGTATACGCGCCTGCAAGGCGATTGTAATTCGATGGCGGACGCGGCGATTATGGCAAGCGGCGGGAGCGTCGTTTCCGGAGGTATGACAAGTATGGGGCAGATGGATTGCGTGGTCCGCCTGAATGATAATGAGGTCGGCATTATGATCGAACCGAGACCACGATAACATGACTTTAAAATCATTTTCAAAACCTCTTTAAAACCTTTTCAATCATGGCAAAAATGAAGATTTCCATCGAAAAATCGACCGACAAGCTGGAGTTCAAAAATGTGACTGTCCGCGAGCCTCTGGTGGCGGATTTCCTGGAGGCTCAGAAGTTCGAGGACAATTCAAGAATCTCTATGGCGCTGATCAGCCAGATATGCACCTTCGACGGCAAAAAACTCACGATGGAGGAGCTGGAGCAATTACCGCTGTCCACTTTTTTGGAATTATCGACCGAGTTGGCGGCCACCGGGTTGCTGGGCTCGGCCGAGCAGTTATCCTCCTTGTCCGGGATGGCCGCTTCGGATACGGCGAAGTAAAACGCATGACCATATCCGAGCTGAACTACTGGATCGGCGAACTGCAAACCTATTTTGAAGATTTAAACCGTAAGAGTACATGACCATCTCCGTAGCTTTCGAGGTACTAAACCGCACTAAGGCACCGCTTGGAAACATCAAAAAGATGTTCTCCGACATCGGTGGCGCGGTAGACCGCGTGACCGACCGGATGATGAAAATGAATCAGACGGTCGAGATGATCGACAAAATGGGTGCGGCCGCCGAGCGAATTACCCAGCCTTACCGGGAGTTTGAGCAGTCGATGGCCGGGCTCTCCAGTATCACCGGGATCGTGGGCGACGACCTCGACCGGCTGGGTAAGATCGCGAGGCAGTCCGGGGTGGACAGCGGGCTGGGAGCTAAAGGAGCCGTCGATGCCTTCGCGCTCCTGGCTTCGCAGATCCAGGTGGACGACATCGGGATGGACGGCCTGATCGAGTTGCAAAAGCAGACCATCACGCTCTCCCAGGCTGCCGGGATGTCCATGACCGATGCGGCCAATTCAATGGCCGGGACTATCAACCAGTTCGGACTGCAAGCCTCGGAAGCCAACCGGGTGATCAACGTGCTGGCGGCCGGATCCAAGTACGGCGCTGCCGAGATCACCCAACTGTCCGAATCGTTCAAAGTGACCGGTGCGGCCTGTGCCGCCGCCGGTCTTTCTGTCGAGCAGACCGCCGGAGCCCTGGAGGTTCTGAGTAAAAACAACCTCAAAGGTGCCGAAGCCGGTACAGCTCTGCGGAACATCATGCTGAAAATGCAGACGGCCCTGGGCGTGGACTTCAACAAGACATCGCTTTCCGAGGCTCTGACGAAACTAAAGCCGAAGATGAAAGATGCCACCTATATGGCTAAAATCTTCGGGATGGAGAATATCGCGGCTGCGCAGTTCCTGATCAAGAACGCCGACGCGGTGGACACCATGACGCAGAAGGTCACGGGCACCCAAGTGGCCACGGAACAGGCGGCCATCAATACCGACACCTGGAATCATCGTTTAGAGGTTCAGGCGGCAAGGCTCAACGAGTGGGGCATGAAGCTGGCCGAAAACGGGAAAGGCATACTTAATGTGATTCAGGTGGGTAGTCAATTCAGCAGCATGTTCCTGGCCTTTACCCCGCTTCTTAGCGCCGCCGGTTCGGCATTGGCAGTTGTCGGCAAACTCTCGCTCGGCGCAGTCCGTGGGATCATCCGACTGGCCGCCTCCAGTCGAACGGCCGCCGCCGGGCTGTGGTTGAAAAACGCAGCGCTGGCCACCGGTAACGGAGCGCTGGCGATTTACAACGCACTTACCTCCCGCGCCTGGTGGACCACGATGGCGCACACGGTAGCTACTAAAGCCAGCGCGGTGTGGACGTTGGTTTGCTCCAAAGCGCAGCTCGTGGCCAGCGTGATCACTTCGCTCTGGACCAAACGCACCGCCCTGGCTACGCTCGTGCAGGGTGGTTTGACAAAAGCGCTGAGAATCGCTAAAATCACGATGCTGACGGGCGTGATCCCGGCCCTCACCGGCGTGATCGCCTCGACTTGGGCCTGGACCGTCGCGCTGTTGGCCAACCCGATAACCTGGATCGTGCTGGCTATTGTCGCCCTGATCTCGGCCGTGGTAATATGCTGGCAGAAGTTCGAGGGTTTCCGGGCGGTAATTTATACCATTTGGGACACGATCAAGGGTTTCGGGCAAGCGCTTTGGGATTGGGTGGTAGCGCCGTTCGAGGCGATTTGGGGCTTTGTGAAAGGCATAGGCAAAGCGATTGGAACCATATTCGGCGGCGGTTCATGGGATGAAGCCGGTGATGCCTTTTCGGAGAGTGCCAAAGCTGGAGTTTCGCGGGCGAACGCCCGGATCGAAAGCGGAAAAAACCACATGAGCTCGGCGACCAATTTCTCTGAGAATTATGATCGTCATTTAGCCGAGGAGCAAGCCAAAACGGCAGAAAAAGAGAGGGCAAAACAGGCTCGGCCAGCCAATCCGCTGGCGAGCGGGGCAGATATGCAAGGAATCGACCTGTCCGGACTGGAAGCCCAGCTTGGCGGAACTGACATGCAAAGAATCGACCTGTCCGGGTTGGAAGCCCAGCTCGGTAATCCGGAGATCACCGGTTATGCCGCTCCGCAGTCGATGCTATCGCGGGACGGGCTTGTTAAGCAAGCTGTAACCTTGCAAGCCGCCGAGCCCGAAGAAGAGGTCACTAAGACCGTCCAGGGCAAAGGGAACAGGCTGAAAAAAGGCAGTTCGGGTAATAATACCTCCGCTGCCGTGCAGAAGGTGATTGTGGCCAAAACAGCCGCAGAACAGCCTGCACCGGCTCCCGCTCCTATCGTCGCCGGGACGACGGTACAAGTCGATTTTAAGCCCACGATAAACATCTCCGGCGATATGACCAAAAAGAGCAAAGACGAAGTCCTGGCATTGTTCCGTCAGTTTGCCGGAGAACTTACGAAGATGGTGAACGAAGAGAACCGTAAACAAAACCGAGGAAAATATGGAATACCTGCGCTTGGGTGATCTTAGACTGACTACCGTGGACAGCCTGACCGGGTTTGAAGATACGGCAGGGTACAATTATGCCCAGCAAGACATTGCGACCGGCAAACCCGTGTTGCAAGCAATGGGAGAAACATTGTCGGAGATCACCTTGAACATCAGCCTGCGAGCTGCGCTCAGCCACAACATCCCCGAAACCCTGCGCCAGATCGACCAGATCCGCCGCAGCGGTGCCCCGCAAAGGTTCGTTTTCGCGGATGGAGTTTACAAAGGCGACTACGTGATCACTGAGCGCGGCGTGACCGTCACCCGAACCAACGCCAAAGGCACGATTATGGAGGCTGACTTCACTGTGACCCTGTTGGAGTACGCGGACCGGGTTGTGATCAATAACCGCAACGCCGAAAGCCGCCCGGCGACGGAAAAAAGTAATCGGAAAACTACACGCAAATGATCGTAACGACATCGAAATACTGTGACCGCTGGGATCTTCTGGCATACGACCTGTTGGGAGATGCGGCCCTGGCACCTGAGTTGATGGCCGCGAATCCGGCGTTGGTTACGTTGTATCAAAATCATATTCCCGAAGGGGTGGAGATCGTGGTGCCGGAGATTGCCGCACCCGCTGAACGAATCACGCAAACTAAAGCGCCGTGGAAAAAGGACTAAAACCCAAAACCGTTATCACCTATGAAGGTAAGGACGTGTCCGCGGACTTCGCGCCGATCCTCTGCGGCGTGTCTTTCAAAGACTACCTTGATGGTCGCGCCGGAGAAGTTGAAATCAACTTATCCAATAGGGAAGGGTTCTTCTTTGGAGATTGGTACCCGGACATCGACGACGAAGTCCATATTCTAATCGGGTACGAAGGCGGCGACATGCTCGACGCTGGGATTTTCTGGGTGGACGAGATAAACTTAAGCGGCGGAAATTCCGGCGACGGGTGTAGCATCCGGGCGCTCTCGCTCCGATCCAGTGGTCTGAACTCAGCAATTCAGAAAAAGAACCATACCGGGCGACCGGTGGCCGAGATTGTCGGGGAGGTTGCCAATGAATTGAACTGTACAGCAAAGGGGGATTTGTCCGGCACTTGGTCCGGGATCCAGAATGAAAGCGGGCTTCGGTTTTTGAACCGCCTGGCCCACGAGCTCGGCCGGATCTGCAAGGTAGAGGGTATGGACCTTATCTTTTACCCCATCGAGCAACTCGGCAAAATCGGCCAACTGGAGATAAAGCGCGCGGATGTCATCAGTTACGATGTAAAAGATGTCGCCGCCGGACGTATCTCGAAATGCACAGTTAAATGGTGGAATCGCAAGGCTAAGAAACAGATCACTGGCAGCTATGACGCAGGTATCAAAGGCGGCGGCGAAGTGGTCCGCTGGGAAGAGGTAAAGGACAATGCCGAGGCCCAGAAAAAGGCTAAAGATTTCATCACAGACCGCAATAAAAAAGGCGTCGAGTTCAGTATTAGCATGGTCGGAGATGTCCGGCTTCGGGCCGGGGTGAGTGTCCAGATGATTGGCTTCGGCCGCTTCGACGGTGTCTATTACATCAGCGAAGCCACCCATTCCGTCACCTTCTCCGGCTTTACCACAGATGTCACACTTCAAAAACCGCCTAAAAAATGATCGAAATAGGAACCGTCACCGCTCACCACACGGATCGGGGCGCTATAAGCATCGATTTCGCCCATCTCGGCACCTCGGCCGAGTGTGTGGTGCTCCAGTCCACCACAGGCGACAATAATACCCTTGTGCTGCCCTCCGTCGGCACGCAGGTGGTATGCTGGTTGGAATCTGGTAAAAATATCGCACTTGGGGCTGTGTTCTCAGACAGCGACCCGGTGCCGTCCGGAGCAAAGGCCGATGGGTATTATCAACAGATCGGGGATATGACCTTTCAGATCTGCGACAATAAAGCCTCTTTGAAAAATGCTTCAAACGACCTTAAAACTCTTTTGAACGATATTTTAACAGCAATTCAAAATCTGACCGTTTCCACGCCGATGGGGCCGAGCGGCACTCCGCTCCCGCCAACAGTCCAGGCTGTGCAGAAGGCCATCCAGGATCTCAATAACCTACTCCAATAACCGCTATGCTTGTAAAGCCGACACTTCAAAAACAGATACTCGACTTGCTGACTGAGATGCGCACACGCACAGAGATCAGCGACGCCGACTTCGCCGCTTCTTTAGCTGACATCATCGACACCTATGTAAAGAGCGCCACCATCACGATTGCGGCGGGTATTCCGGTCAGCACCACCGGCGGCCCGGCCGCGCAAACAGGATCCACGACGGCCCCGGCAGTCGCAACTATTGAATAACCATGAGCGAGATACAGTTTATAACAAACGATCCGGAAACGATCCTTGCCGAAACGATTGCGACCTATCAACAGGCCGCCGGTGAGGTCCTGAACCCGGCCGATCCGGAACGCATCCTAATCGACGCGATGGCATACCGTGAAAGCGTCCTTCGCGCCCGCATGGAGTTCCTGATGCGTCAGAATTTCGTGCAGTATGCCACCGCCCCGGCACTCGACAACTGGGGCGCGCTCCTGGGTGTCAGCCGCAACGACGGCGAAACGGATGACGAATACCGCGTCAGGATATTGAATAGCACCCATAACGCCATCGGAACGGAAGAGGCTTACCGGCAGCGGATCCTGGCGCTGGAGCAGGTGGCGGACCTGATCATTATTCGCAAAAGTGAAGAGCCGACTTTGCCGCCCGGCATGGTTCGACTTATACCGCTTATGCGTGCCGTCTCTGAGGATGGCGCGGCAGCCGGTGCCGTCCACACCCCGGAGCTGGAGCAAATCATTCTGGCCGACATTCAGGCGGATGATTTCGGTGTTGTGGGGCCCGTGTTTATCTTCTCCGAAGCCAATCCGGTCCCACTCTCCGGAAGTATATCGGTTCGGGCCGTTCTGGGCACCAATCAGGAAACGCTGGAGAAAAATGTGACGCGCAAAATTGCGGAGTATTTCGGGACTTTATCGCTTCATTATGAGGGTGATTTCGGTGCTTTCGATCTGGAGCGGGCGGTACTGGCAGCGGATGGCGTTTTATCCGTGGCGGCCATTGATTTCCCGAACATCCCCGTTAAACGCCCTGCGGACTTTTACACGCAAGGCGTCGTAACTGTCAATTATATGTAACATGGAGCTGATACCCGAAAGCATACAAGGCACCAACACGCTGGCCCTGGATCACACCTTCCTGGAACGGCTCTCTTCCATTGCAGCGGAGAGGTTGGCCATTGACCTGGAGCACGAGAATGACATGCGCAAACTGACGCTCTATTTACAGCAATTCGGCATCCCCGTGGAATTGCTGCCCGACCTCGGCGCAATTCAGTTTCGAGATCTTCTCCAGCGTGTGCTGCGCATCTATCGCCTGTCCGGAACCCCGCAATCCATCGAATTGCTGGCGGAGGCGGTCGGCGCGACTTCGGCTAAAGTGGTCCGGGATGCCTTTGTGCTGGACCACTCCGGGCAGGCGTTATATAATTCCATGCACTTATATGACGCTGGCCGCCAGCATCGCTCCTTTTGCGTCGATGTGAAAGTCAAAGGCATCAGCGAGGCCGAATTACCTGCCTATATAGATACTTTCCGCAGCCTGTTCCGGATATTCGAGCCGGTGAGCGTGCATGTGAGGAATGTGTTGGCGATGGAGTAACAAAGTGATGGCCCCGGCTGGTGAGGCTAAAAATACCTTTAAAACACACCCCATGTTACGACAAACCTAAATTAAAGTCCACTAAAAACAAAAAAACGCACCCCCTCACAAGGTGCGTTTCTCATTCTCAATGATACAATTCTCAGCGAATTTTTCTCATTCAAGGTGATACTTTTCTCATTCAGCGTGAAACGCAATAACGGCTTCATTGCCATAGGACAATAAGGCGGAAAAGTCCGGTTTCCCGTCCGGTGTCGCTTTTATGGCACACCTGT
>CANQXP010000024.1 GCA_947627885.1 uncultured Rikenella sp. | reverse complement strand
TGTCCCAGTTGGCGGTTCCGTCCGGGGCCACATAGGCGTTCAGAAGGGCGTCTTCCAGCCCGATGCGCCGGATGTCGGCCTTTCCGGAGGCGAGATCCCACGCGTTTAGCGAGACGTCCAACCGTCCGATGCGGGCCAGCGTGTCGGCCTCGGCGGGCATGGCTTGCCGCAAGGAGTCGGGCAGGCCGTCGAAGGCGTGCGAGATGATCTCGGTGCCGCGCAGCCGGAGGGTGACGTATGGGAAATCCTGGAACAGCGATACGCTGACGGTGTCGAACCGCACCTGTGCGTCGAGGTAGCGGTCGCATACCCGCGACACGAGGGGGGTGAGCCGTTCGGGCGTGAGCAGCAGGGCCGCCGCGCCGATGGCCAGGCCCAGGAGCAGCACGATGGTACCGAGGGGTGTGAAAATGAGTTTCCTGACAGTTTTCCGTTTCATGGTTCCCAAAGATACGATTTTTCCGGTTCGGGGCGTGCACCGGGTTTACCTGCGCCTCCGGGGTGGCGTCCGGCGGACGGGAAGTGGCGGTGATCGGGAAATTTCGTATCTTTAAGGCCGGTAGATTATGGTACTTCTCATCCTGCTCGTCATCTCGATCGTGCTGCAGATATTTGCGGCCGGGGTGGCCGTGCGCCTGACGCGCACGACCAAGTTCAACTCGTCGTGGATACTGATCACCATCGCGCTGGTGCTGATGTGCGCCATGCGGTTCAACGAGTTCGCCCAGGCGCTCTCGGAACGGACGCAGGGGAGGACGAACATGATCGTCATGGAGCCGGAATATTATGTCTGGGTAGGGGTGGCCACGTCGCTTTGCTTTGCGCTGGGGGTCTTTATGATCAAGAAGATCCTGAACTACATCGCGCTGCGGGAGGAGCAGCGGCGCAACAGCGAGAAGAGGGTGTTGAGCGCGGTGATCCGGGCGGAGGAGAACCAACGGCAGATCATCTCGAAGGAACTGCACGACGGGCTGGGGCCGCTGCTGTCGTCGGTGCGGATGAGCGTGTCGGCGCTCTCGACGCAGCAGCTGAACGACACGCAGAAGGAGATATTGGCGAACACGGAGTATGTGATCAACGAGGCGGTCAAGGGGCTGACGGAGATCTCGAACAATCTGAGCCCGCATGTGCTGAACAATTTCGGGGTGGCGCGGGCGCTGAACACGTTTATACACAAGTTGCAGCCGATGTGCCCGGCGACGCGGATCGTGTTCAGCCCGGGCAATATGCGGGAGGTGAGGTTCAATCCGGACAGGGAGGTGATTCTCTACCGGGTGGTCTGCGAGCTGATCAACAATGCGCTGAAGCATGCGGGGGCGAAAACGCTGGCGATCGATATGCGGACGGAGCGGGAGTGGGTGACGGTCCATGTGGCGGACGATGGCAAGGGTTTCGACACGGAGGCGGAGTCGGACGGCATGGGACTGTCGAACATCGCTTCCCGGATCAGCTCGATCCGGGGGGAGCTCCGGATCGACAGCCGCCCGAACGGGGGCGGTACGCGGGTCTTTATCCGCATTAATTCCAAATAACCGTTCGTTAAAAGTATGGCGATACGTAGTATCGCCCGCCCGGCGGGGGCACCCGCGCCCGCGCGGCAGCGCAGTCTGATACTGTTTACCAATTAGGCGCCCGCCCGCTTAAGGGCAAGAATGAAAATTGCGCGTAAGCGTAATTTACAGAGTTGCCGCGGGCGCTATCGATGCAAAAATGGCGGCGAGCATCGCGAGCCGCGCAGGCCGGAGCCACCCCGGGCGGAGGACTGCACCCGCGCTACGCTTGGTTTGGCCTCCGCTGGCTCCGGTCGCGAACATTCATAATAACCGAACCGATAATTGAAGTTATGGAGACAGATAGGAAATATTCGGTGTTGCTGGTGGACGACCACGCCCTGTTCAGGAACGGGTTGAAGCTGCTGCTCAATACCCACCCGAAGTTCCGGGTCAGCGGCGAAGCCGGTACCGGCACCGAGATGCTCGCCCTGCTGGCCGGGGCTGCCGCAGAGCCGGACGGGCTGCCCGACGTGGTGCTGCTCGACATCTCCATGCCCGAGATGAACGGGATAGACGCCGCCGCCGAGGCCCTCGCCCTCTATCCCGACCTGCGCATCATCACCCTGTCCATGTACGGCGAAGAGGATTACTACTTCAAAATGGTGTCGCAGGGCGTGAAAGGGTTCCTGCTCAAGAACTCGGACATCACCGAAGTCTACGCGGCGCTCGAAACGGTGCTGGACGGCGGATCGTACTTTTCGCAGGAGCTGTTGTTCAATTTGGTGAGCAACCTGCGCTCCTCGTCCGGCGGCGAAACCGGTTTAGATGAGGAAAAGGCGAACGCCGACGAAGCCGCGCTGTCGGAACGGGAAAAAGAGATCCTGCTGTTGATCTGCAAAGGGCTGACAAACTATGAGATAGCCGATATGCTGTTTATTTCTAAACGGACCGTGGACAAGCACCGCGCCAATATCCTCGAAAAAACGAACTGCAAGAATACCGCCAACCTGGTGGTGTATGCCATTAAAAACGGATTGGTCGAGATCTGACCCGTCCGGGCCGTTACGCCCGCAGTTTGCGGAAAGTGACCACCGACAGCACCCCCATCGCCGCCGCGAAAATGCCCAGACCCAGCCAGTGCAGCGTCAGATCGGCCGCCGTACTCCCCTTGATCAGGATCATCTTCACCGACGAGATAATATGCGCCACCGGGTTGATCACGTCCGCCCGCTGCGCCCACTCCGGCATGCTCTCGACCGGCGTGAACAGGCCGCTCATCAGGATCAGAGTCATCATGATAAAGAAAGTCAGGAAGACGGCCTGCACCTGGGTGTCCGACAGGTTGGCGATCACGAAGCCTAGGCACAGGATCCCCGCCAGATAGAGCGCCACCACCCCGTACAACAGGAACAGACTCCCCACCATCGGGATCGCGTAGACGAAATGCGCGATCGTCAGCCCAATCGTGAACTGCGCCAGCCCGATCAGGAAAAACGGGATCATCTTCGCAAGCATATAGCGCGTACGGCTCATCGGCGTCACGCTGAGCTGTTCGATCGTCCCCCGCTCCTTCTCCTTCACCGTGTTGAGGGCCATCATCGACAGCCCCGCGATGGTGATCAGCAGGGCCAGAATCCCCGGCACGATCACCGTTTTGTAGTCGAATTTCGGATTGTACCACTCCTGCGTGGCCACATTCACCTGCACCGGGAACTTCGCCGCGTCCGCCGGCGCCGGGATCAGGTGTTCGGAAGCCAGTTCCGCCGCGAAATCACTGACGATCGAATTGGCATATCCCGCCGCCACCCCTGCGCTCAGCCCGTTGATGGCCGAAATGTGCACCGAAAGCTCCGGGCTATGCCCCAGCACCATGTCCCGCTCGAAACGGTCCGGAATCTCGACGATCATATCCACATCGCCCCGTTCGATCATCCGCTCGGCCTGCGCCCACGACGGCACCGCCGCCGCCAGCGAGAAATAGCCTCCCGCCTGCATTTTGGTCAGCAGCCTCCGGCTGAACTGGGTGTTGTCCCGGTCGATGGCCGCCATCCTGAAATTCTTGATGTCGTAATTGGCCGCCAGCGGCAGCACCAGAAGCTGGACGATGGGCAGCATGACCATCACCCGCAGCATGAACCTGTCGCGGAAAATCTGGAGAAACTCCTTTTTGAGCAATATGGCGAGCTTATGCATCGAATGGGCGGAAAAATTGTCCCGGAAGTCGCCTGAGGCGTATGGACAAAGATACTCTTTTTTCGGTACGTCGGAAAACATCGTACCTTTG
The DNA here is from genome assembly GCA_947627885.1 of uncultured Rikenella sp. Lineage (GTDB taxonomy): Bacteria > Bacteroidota > Bacteroidia > Bacteroidales > Rikenellaceae > Rikenella. The sequence goes on along the minus strand of CANQXP010000024.1, from coordinate 24,178 downwards.
CCCCGTAAGCAACCGAAAAATAACAAACCACCGAAACGAACGTTAGCGACATAACGAAAATCTGAAAAACAGCTTCAGGTTCCGCACTTGAAAACTAAGAGACTTCACGGCCGCGGGAACAGAGAGCCACATGCCTGTATTGTATTTATACGAAACATACGGCATGAGGGCATCTGTCCGCGGCCGGGTTCCTCTTAGTACCTCAAGTGCAGGCAGTTGTTCCTCATGCTTTTATTCCCTAAAAGATGAACGAACGACTGCGCCCCTGGCTGCACAACAGCGTCACCGTCCTGGCCTGGCGGCTGTCCTTGCTTACCTGCTCCTTTTGGTCCTGCGCGTTATCTTCTACCTGCTCAACACCGACACCCTCGGCCCCATGAGCCGGGGCGAGATTCCCGCCCTGGTGCGGGGCGGCCTGCTGTTCGACACGGCCAATATCTGCTACTGCTACTGCCTTTTCGTGGTGCTCTCGCTGCTGCCGCTGCGCACCCGCGTGCGAAAGGGGTACCAGCGGATGCTTTTCTGGATATGGATGGTCGCCGGGACGGTTATCGTCCTGACGAACCTCTCCGACTCGGTCTATTTCCATTACGCCAAGAAAAGGGTCACGGTGGACGAGCTGCATTTCGCCGGTAACGACAATACGGGCCATATCCTCTGGAAAGCGGCGAGCGAGAACTGGTACCTGATCCTGGTCGCCGCGGCGCTGCTTTGGGGGATGGCGTGGCTCTACCGGCGGGTGAAACCGGCCCCCATACGGATCAAAAGCAACTGGGTGTTCGTGCTCGTTAATACCGTCCTTACCCTCGGCTCCGTTGTGTTGCTCGTCGGCGGTATGCGCGGCGGCCTGAGCCACGCCATCCGGCCGATCGCCATGAGCAACGCGGCGCAGTACGCCGTCTCGCCGGCCAAAGCCTCGGTGGTGCTCAGCAATCCGTTCTGCGTGCTGCGCACCATAAGCAACAAGAAGATCAGCTACGTGAAATATTTCCCGACGGAGGAAGACCTCGCCGCACGCTACACGCCCTACCACTATCCGGCCCCGGACAGCCTGCGCCACAGCCGATTCGGGACGCAGAAAGGAAAGAATATCCTGATCTTCGTACTCGAAAGTTTCAGCTACGAGCATTCGGCCTACCTCAATCCGGAGCTGTATAAAGGCGAAGTGAGCTACACGCCCTTCCTCGACTCGCTGATGCGGCACGGATACCTGTTCCGGCGGGGTTATGCCAACGGGCGCAAATCCATCGACGCCCTGCCGTCGGTACTCAGCTCGATCCCGTCATTCAAGACGCCGTTCGTCATTACGCCGCAGTCGCTGGGCGAGACCCGCGGACTGGGGCGCCTGCTGGGCGAAGAGGGCTATTCGACCTGGTTCTTCAACGGTTCGGAGAACAAGTCGATGGGCTTTGTGGCTTATGCCAAGCTGTCGGGGGTGGAGAACGCCCGTACACGCGAAAATTACGAGGCGCGGATGGGCAAGAGGGACTATGACGATTACTGGGGCATCTGGGACGGCCCGTTCATGCAGTATATGGCCCGCGAGCTGGACGACGCGCCAAAGCCGTTTTTCGCCACGATCTTCACGCTGTCGTCGCACCACCCGTTCGTGGTTCCGGCGGGTTACGAGAAGATCTTGCCGCAGGGACGCACCAAGGTGCAGCAGCCGGTGGCCTACACGGATCGTTCGTTGCGCGATTTCTTCGACTATGCCAAGAGGCAGCCGTGGTATGATAATACGGTCTTCGTCTTTACGGCGGACCACGTGTCGAGCGAGGTGTACGGCGACGAATCGAAAGCCCCCACGGGCAATTCGCACATCCTTTTCTTTATGTACACGCCGGACGGTTCGCTGCAGGGCGACGATCCCCATGTGGCGCAGCAGATCGACCTGATGCCGACGTTGCTGGGGCTGACGGGCTACGATAAGCCGTTTTTCGCTTACGGGCAGGATATTTTCGAGGTGCGGGCGGACTCTCTGCGGGCTTCGTCCCGGGCGTTCGCGATCAATTACCTGAACGAGTCGTTCCAGTGGATCACGGATTCGACGGCGATGTTTTTCGACGAGCACGAGGTGACGCACTTGTTCGATTTGCGCAATGATCCGCTGGAGCAGCATAACCTGATCGAACGGGGCGCGAAACCGGATCGGGAGCAGGTCGATAAAATGAAGGCGCTGCTGCAAACGTATTACGAACACTTGGGAAAAAGCGACTTTGTCGTTCACTAATCCTACGTTTATTTTGCAATGGGTTGGAGGCAACCGTCCCTTTCTTGAAAGAAAGGGACCCAAAGAACTTTTGAGATAGCTACGCTACTCCTCAGTCTGCCGAAAGACTTATTCTTTGGGGCGCGGGAGCGGCGGCCTTAATTTAACAACGGTTTTTGGCCGCCGTTCACCGCACCCCAAAAGCTAAGGCTGTGATAGATTTAGGATGCGCCAGCATCCTCGAAAGTTTTTTTGGTTCTTTTTGTTCACAAAAAGAACAGTACCCTCCGGCTCTTTACAAATAAACGTACCTTTGCAAAACAGAACTATTCGGAATTAGAGATGAAACTTTGGCAGAAAAGCGGTTGTGCCACCGCAGAAGTGGACAGTTTTACCGTCGGGCGTGACCGGGAGATGGATATGTACCTGGCCGAAGCCGACGTGCTCGGCTCGCTGGCCCACACCCGCATGCTCGAAACCATCGGGTTGCTGACCCCAGCGGAGCTGGCCGACGTGCAGCGCGAACTCAAAGCCATTTATAAGGAGATGGAAGCCGGGAACTTCCGCATCGAGGCCGACGTGGAAGACATCCATTCGCAAGTCGAGCTGATGCTTACCCGGCGGATCGGCGACACCGGCAAAAAGATACACAGCGGCCGTTCGCGGAACGATCAGGTGCTGGTCGATCTGCGCATCTACCTGCGGCGCGAGATCTACCATATCGTCACGGGTGTCAAGTGCCTGTTCGACACCTTGCAGAAGCTGGCCGAGCAGCACAAAGGGGTGCTGATGCCCGGTTATACCCATTTGCAGATCGCCATGCCCTCCAGCTTCGGGCTTTGGTTCGGAGCATTCGCCGAAGGGCTGGTGGACGACCTCGCCATGATGGAGGCCGCCTACCGCGTCTGCAACAAGAATCCGCTCGGCTCGGCGGCAGGGTACGGGTCGTCATTCCCGCTCAACCGCGAGATGACCACCGAACTTCTGGGGTTCGACACCTTGAGCTACAACGTGGTTTATGCCCAGATGGGGCGCGGCAAGACCGAGCGCGTGCTGGCGCAGGCCATGTCGTCCATTGCCGCGACGCTCAATAAGCTCGCGACGGACAACTGCCTGTTCCTGTCGCAGAACTTTTCGTTCATCGCCTATCCGCCGGAGCTGACCACCGGTTCGAGCATCATGCCGCACAAGAAGAATCCCGACGTGTGGGAGCTGATGCGCAGCAAGTGCAACCGACTGATGGCCCTGCCCAACGAGATCGCGATGATGACGACCAACCTGCCGACCGGTTATTTCCGAGACCTGCAACTTTTGAAAGAGGTGCTTTTCCCGGCGATACAGACCCTCAAGGAATGTGTGGGGATGGCGGATTACATGCTGCGGCATATCACGGTGAAAACCGATATCCTGGACGATCCGAAATACGACTACCTGTTCAGCGTCGAGGTGGTCAATAAGCTGGTGCTGAGCGGTGTTCCGTTCCGCGAGGCTTACCGCCAGGTGGGGCTGGAGATCGAGAACGGCACCTACAAACCGAGCCGCGAAGTGCACCATACGCATGCGGGAAGTATCGGGAACCTGTGCCTCGACCGAGTGGATGCGCTGATGACTGCCGTGCTGCAAAAATTCGATTTCGACCGCTTTATCCGTGCCGAAGAGGAGCTGACGCGCTGACAACGGGCGGGTTTACCCGTAAAAGGCTGCCGAAAAAAATTTGGCGGAATAAAAAAGAGTATTTACCTTTGCAGTCCGTAATCCGGGTAACGGAATGGTTGTCCGGGGATTGCGGGTGAAGGATGGTCCCTTCGTCTATCGGTTAGGACACAAGATTTTCATTCTTGGAAGAGGGGTTCGATTCCCCTAGGGACTACGAAAATAAAAACACAGAGATTTTAAACGTAATGGCAAATCACAAGTCATCCAAAAAACGTATCCGTCAGACTGAAACCCGTCGTCTGCACAACAAATACTACCACAAAACCACGCGTAACGCGGTGAAGGCTTTGCGTAACACGACGGACAAGGCCGCTGCCGAGGCTCTGCTGCCGAAGGTGGTTGCTATGCTGGACAAGCTGGCTAAGAAGAATATCATCCACGACAACAAGGCGGCTAACCTGAAAAGCTCGTTGCAGCTGAAGGTTAACGCGTTGGCGTAGTTATTTCCGGGACGGTGCGGATATCCGCTGTCCGAAGATGGAAAATCGAGATATTACCGCCGTCATATTTATTATGAATGGCGGTAAATTATTGCCCGGATGGCGGAATTGGTAGACGCGTTGGTCTCAAACACCAATGAAGCAATTCGTGCCGGTTCGATCCCGGCTCCGGGTACTTTTTAAAAACCTCAAATAATTGAATATCAATTATTTGAGGTTTTTCTTTTGCCTTCCGTGTCCGCAATCTGTCCGCATTTTCAAAAAAGGACAAATTTTTTCCAAGAAATTTTCTTGTCCAAGAGAAAAAAGTCCCGCTCAGAACCGATACTTGATCTTAAGCCCCGGCCCCATATTCGTCCCGGAATATTCATATCCGTCACGACGGAGTGGCCCCGATGCCTACGGTGTACCTGATTTTGAACGGTTCTTGTTCCTATATCTCAGCATTCGCATTAGTGCCGCCCCACGCCATACTCGAAGCGGCTGCCGCACTGACGATGGCCTTAATTGGTCCTATGATGTAGAAATTTCGGTAAGTGAAAATAGGACGGTGTCAGTAGTTTCTTAAAGATAATCAAATTACCGATAGTATGTAATCGTCCCGCAGATGCGGTAAGCGCCCAAGTTGTCTTTCGGTTCTCCCGGTGACTTGTCGCAAAGTAAAAAGACCGTCTCGATCTTTACGCTGTCCCCCTCCGTCATTAACGTGGCATAGCGGGCATTCCGGCACAACTCCGTCGATAGATGAATGAAATGGTGCGGCTCCTTCGGGTTCACCTTGAGTGAGTCCAATGAAAGATAGAAAGGAATAATCCGAATCGAGGATTCATAAGGATGATCCGCGCATAATGTCGGTCTCTCCCCCTCGAACACCCCTTCACCGAAGATCAGCCACGCCACCGGGAAACGGGGAAACACCCGGTTGATCCTCTTAGCCAACTTCGTGCTGATGCCGTTGTTGCCTCTTTTGATCTGGTACAGGTTCTCGCCTCTTTTCAGGCCGATGGCTTTGGCAAAGGCATTGACCGAAAGGCCGGAATATCCGATCACTTCGGAGAGTCGTTCCGAAGCGGGATTAGAGTTAATATCGGATTTCATAAGTCGGGAGCGATAAATGGTTCGATAAGCTCCGCGCCTTGGATAACAAAGGGCGCGGAAGTAGCTCCTCTTCGTAGGTCTTAGGAAACCTTAAATCGGAAGCTGCCCCGCGCCCAGGTCATACCCTGACACGAAAGGCCAGGGTATAACGAGGACTGGCAACTATTATACCCGATTTAAACAACCTCAGATTTTGAGGATTCCTAAGTTTACGAAGAGGTATAAAGAGTTGTGTCTCTTTATAGTGTGTTGCGGCTTAAATTCAGCCGTGTTTTAATTCCTTTTCAAAGGTAATGTTTCTTTCCATTTTCTTTTTCATAATGCCTTATTAAGGCTTCAGCAAATATAGGCGATTTTATTTACACCTACAAGTGTGGAGTAAAAATAAACTACACGATTGTAGTTATTTGTATTATGAAAGAGCAACGGCGGAATGAAATCTTGGTCAAAAGAATTGCGGAGAGGCTGAAAGAGCTCCGCAAGGAGCGCAATTTGACCCAGGAAAACGTCCGCTTTGATTTGGAATTGAACATTGGCCGTATCGAAGCTGCCCAGCATAGCATCACCTTCACTACCCTCGGCGATCTTTGCGATTACTATGGCGTAACCTTGGAGGAGTTTTTCCGAGGCATCAAAACAAAGTAATACACCTCGTTTCGTTCTCATTACCTCGTCACCCCACGCCTTTTTTTCTTCGCTTTCTTTTTCCGGTAGAGCAATCGGAACTCCGGAGCGATATACTCCTCCGATACCTGTTCTGTTTCCGTCAAGGCGCCGAGCGCATTGACCGCATCCAAAACAATTTGCGCTCCCAGGCTCTGGGATGGTATCGGATGCCGTTGAACGGCAGCGGAAGAAAAACTATCTAGCAACGTCCGTCGGCCAAGTTCCCGGCCTATCTCGGAAGCCTTAAACGTATAGTCACCGTAACAAAAATGTAGACCGTACACCTTTCCCTGCTTGTTCCTCACCGGAAGGATCAGCGCACGATGCCCCAGCATCGCCATATAAAATTCTCTGAAATCCGCATGGCCCTTCTTCAGTTCTCCATAAGCAATTCTGCGCAACTCCGCTTTCGCGGTTTCCCGCTTCGGGTCGGCGTATCGGTTTTGATACTCCTTTTGGCGGTGAACTTCATTAGCCACAGTCAGCCCGATCTTCCGGCTGATCTCCTCCGCTATACGAGCCGAACGATTGCCTAAAAACGTCGTGTCATAGACCGAGCCGTCGATGCCGATCCGGTTTGCGATCAGGTGAATGTGCATATGTCCCGTGTCCTTGTGCGAACAGGCGATCCATTGGTGGTTTTTCAGTTTCATCTCCTGCGCGAACAGTACGGCCAACTCCCGCAAAGAGCCGCGCACGCGTTTTTCGTCAGCCGTATGGCAAACATACTTTTACGACCGTTTAGCATAAACTAATATTTAGAAATAGTGGAATTTGTGAGACTACGGGTGACTACTTGCTATTTATCAACTCGCTTCCGTCAAATAACCATTTAAGCACGAAACCTTCTTTAGAAAGAACAAAGGAAAACACTCTTTGGTACCCAATTTGTTAGCAGAACTAAGCGTAAAAACGATATGAAGAATACATTAATAAGAATAGCTGATAAGGCTCTATGAAGAAAGAGAGCATTCATTGAAACGGTAAATGATCAACTCAAAGACATGGTACAGAGAGAACGGTTAAGACACAGGTCATTTAATAATTAGGGCATCTACCTTATCAAGGGACTATGGCAGTGGGGTTTTATTTCTTCAGTAAAAGCCCCTTAACAATATTTATAGTCATTGCCTACAACAAATAGCCGTCTGAAATTGTATAAAACAAAAACTTATAAAATAGAAAGATATGGCACAAGAGGTTAAATTTAAAAACAGAAATTGGGAAGTTGCAGCCATCATGCAATTCCCGGAAGATTTTGATGAAACTAAAAAATATCCGGCCATCGTCTGCGCACATCCTATCAGTAGTTGCAAGGAACAAACATCCGGGCACATTTATGGAAAGCAGTTGGCAGAAGCCGGCTTCGTAACATTGGCATTTGATGCCTCCTTCCAAGGAGAAAGTGGGGGAGAGCCTCGTTTCCTCGAAGACCCTGGAATGCGCGTAGAAGATTTCCGTTGTGCAGCCGATTACCTGACAACACTTGATTATGTGGATGAAAACCGCATCGGAGTATTGGGTATCTGTGGCGGTGGAGGATATGCAGCAAATGCTGCCATGACCGAACGTCGGTTCAAGGCTGTGGGCACTGTTGTCGCTGCTAATTACGGGCGGGTTATGCGTGAGGGAGATTACACAGCCGGTGCTGCAATCCGTACATTAGAGGCTGTGGCTGCTCAACGTACAGCACAAGCACGGGGTGCAGAGGCGAAAATAATAGGCTATATTCCCAATTCCCAGGAGGAACGGATAAAAGCAGGCATGAACGATATCGACATCATAGAAGCAGTAGACTATTACAAAACTCCCAGAGGAGCAAGCCCGAACTCACCGAACCGCTTGCGTTTCGACAGCCTGGACAAAGTAATAGCTTTCGACGCTTTCCATTTGGCAGATCATCTGCTGACACAACCCCTGATGATTATCGTAGGGGACAAAGTCGGTGCTTTCGGCTCTTACCGGGACGGGTATGAGTTGTTCAACAAAGCCGCCTCGCAAAACAAACACTTGCACGTGGTTCAGGGAGCAAGCCATTATGACTTGTATGACCAGCCCAAAGCTACCGGTGAAGCATTGGAACATTTGATACCCTTCTTTAAGGAAAACTTATAAGAGATTTGTTAGCAAACAGCAGCAAGGCGAACCTTGCTGCTGTTATTTTATAGGTTCTGATTTTTACATCCGATAATTTCATCATCTAGACAACAAAAAGTAATAAACCTCCTTCCATGCCTTTTCTTCAATGAATAAATGCGCCACAAATTTTTTTAAGAGGTATATGAATGCCTAAAATAGTGGTCAAAATAGGATGGGGTATACGAATCGTTATAGTTCGATAAACCTTTATAATATAGATACTACCGTATACCACTCACTCTCTTATTTCGCGCGTTTTCCTCAGTAATATTATGAGGAATTTCATTAAAGGCAAAAGAGAATAATTCTCTATTCTGGATAACTCTTTCAATAATTACTTCCTTTCTTATTTGTCCATTACCAGGATTGGGAGCGTCCTCAACGACGTGATCTTTTTCGAACTCTTTATTATAAAGATTATTTACAATTTCTTGCTGCATACTAAGCATGTTAAAAAACGTATTTTCAAATCGTTGCAGTTTTAATGTAGCATTTTGGGTAGAAAATTCCTTCCTTTGTAATCTCAAATCTGTAATCGAAGCTCATACCTTTGAATAATAATTGCTACAATGACTCCCGCAAAAGCTGATATTAAAACATTAACGGTCCCAAAACTATCACCAAATAAAGCTGGAGCATTATTATCGTTAGATACCTCAAAATATTCTTTCGCATACCAATGCGAAAGAAACATCCCTCCGATCCACAAAACTATTAGTTGTTTTTCGCTAATGTGAGATTTGCCATAATCAAGCCATTATGTAAATATGAGAATCGGTTAGAAGTATTTCTCCTTCTGTGTAGGGGGATATGATATTATGGTTTCTTAAAGAGAAGAAATGAGTTTTAATATGGAAAATTATTTTCAATAACGATTTTAAGAAACTGCTTTGACGCTAGTAATGGCTAATAGATTTCTTACTCTAACAATCCGACCAGCTCCTTTTTCATCTCCTCGTCGATGTCGCGGTAACGGGCAAACGCCTTGCTGCCCTCCTTGTGGCCGCTCAATGTTCCCACTAGATTCGGGTCTTTGACTTTCTTGTAGATATTCCCGATGAACGTGCGCCGGGCCATGTGCGAGGACGCCACCTCGTATAACGGCCGCTGCACCTCCTGCCGCGTGCGCTGGTCGATGGTCGTCACCATTCGGCCAAGTCCGGCACGCTTGAACGCCTCCTTGATTTTCACATTGTATTTCTGCTCCGAATAGAACGGCAGCAAAGTTTCACGCGCCGGGTCACGATAGCGGGCTAGGATTTCCAGTGCGACCTTGGTAAGCGGCACACGAACGGTAATCCCCCGGTCTTCCTTCGTTTTGCGCGGGATGTATTCGATAGCCCCGTCGATGATATTGCGCTCCGTCATTTTATACAGGTCGCTCACCCGGCATCCGATATAGCATTGAAAAACGAAAATATCCCGTTGAACCGCTAAGGCCGGATCGTCACTCAAGTCCGTTTCATACAGGCGATTCCTCTCTTCGTTGCTGATGTAGATCGGCGTTCCGTACACAATTTCCCCGATAGAGTAATGTTTGAACGGATTATTGGTTGTATAGCCGTTGTCGTTCGCCCACAGGATAAACGCCCGGAAACGGTTCATCATGTCCGCAATCGAATTTTGGCCCCGCTCTTTCGGCATCCCTTTCGGGACTTCCTTGCCTTCTTCGTCCAGGACAGGCGGCCGCTTGCGCTTCGGCGTCTTAACAGCAAGTTTGGCAGAGTACGGCACTTCCTCGTAGATCTCCGGGAATTGCAGGAACACTTGCTTTTCGTTGGCCAGAAACTCGTCGATCTGCCGCAACTGGTCGGGATTGAGTGAGCTTAAGTTGAGTTTGAAGCCCCGGCTTCCCGTCTTGCGCTTATACAATTCAAATCGTTTCAGGCAACGGATCAAAACCTTAAAATTTTTCAGCCTTTGTTCCGATAGTTTGTGTTTAGCTATGTACTCGTCGATGACTGCGAAAAAAGACTTGTCATATTCCTTTACCGCTTTAACAGGCTTGTGGAATTTCTTCACGACTTTCTCCATGTATTCGCTCCCTCGGAATCGGACGATAACATGGGCATTTACCGCATCTGCGGCACGATTACATACTACCGATAATAAAATGCCCGTAAAATTGATTTTACGGGCATTTATTTTTAGAAAAAAACACTTGTTGGAGATGAAATTGCGGACTTGCGGTCGCGGTGCAGTCAAAAACATTATCTTTGTTCCTAAGAACCAATCCTTAAACCTTAAAAAGACCGATCCGGCGCTGTGGCAGCAGCGAACGAAATACGAAAATACCATCCACCTGACCCCGCCGCCCTCATCTCACACGATTTGAACCGGAAACGCAGGTATAAACGGGTATTCTTGCGCGGGAGTTGCTGTTCGCACTGGCCGAGAAACCGGATGCCATAGCCGACTTGCTCCGGTGCCTGAATCTTTCGGAGCGGATTAACGACCGGTACGACATTGTGCGCAACGCGGGCAGGTGCCGCATCAGCTCGAAAAAGCGGGGATGCGGTGGTGGCTATTGCAGAGGTCGATGCCGAAAACTTCAATTGCCTCACTACCGAGTCCCCGGATGATGCAAGGCGGCTCTTATTGCAACTGACTCGGTTCGCCACACTTGAACCGGGTATTACATCGACCTAAGCAGTCAGAGCGCATTCGGCTCAACGTGCAGTTGAAAAACGAGTTCTTAACGGCTGGATGTTAGGGAGATGAGACTGAGCCCGCTGCGAAGGCCGACCTACGCGTACCAGAGGGCGGCTTATGATCCGGTGAATGACAAGAATGCCAACAGCAGCTTTTTGAAATAAGTGATCGGCATCGAGGGCATTGGAGGAGCGAGCGGCAAAATATGGCGTGAACGGAGGTAATGTGAGCTGCGAGGGGATAGAGGTGCCGGAGGGGATCTTGGCGATGATCAACCTGCACACGGGCCCGCCGGTGGAAACTTTACCTTTAAAAACAGGGCGGTCGTACCATGTGGGTGCGGTTCATGAGCCTGCTGGAAGAGGACTTGAACAAAAGCCCGAAACGATTGGAGGCCGAGCGCGATAACGCTGTGCGGCAGGCGAAGGCGAGCGGGGCCACACGATCTCCGGTACGCAGGGCCTGGAAATGGCCGGGTCTGCGGGGATGAGCCTGGACGACTCCTGAAACAGGAGGCACTTACCGGGCATAAGGACGGAGAGACCGCATACAAGAAGATCTGACGGTAATTTTCGTCATGAAATGTTGTGATAAATGATAACAAAAGGGCTACCTTTGCAGAAATATTTGCCGATTGCTCATGAAAGCTGTGATACTCGCCGGAGGATTAGGCACCCGCTTGTCCGAGGCTACCAACCTTATACCTAAACCTATGGTCGAGATCGGGGGTAAGCCGATCTTGTGGCACATCATGAAAACCTATTCCGCGCACGGGATCGATGATTTCGTGATCTGCTGCGGTTACAAAGCCTACGTCATCAAAGAGTATTTTGCCAATTATTTCCGGCACAACAGCGATATTACGGTCGATCTTTCGGACGGAAAGATCATCGTGCACCATACGCCGGAGGAGAAATGGCGGGTGACCTGTATCGACACCGGGCTAAATACCATGACCGGAGGGCGAATCAAGCGGATACAGCCTTATATCGGCCATGAGCCGTTCCTGCTGACATATGGGGACGGAGTGGCCGACTTGGACATTGCCGATACCATCGCCCGCCACCAGGCGAGCGGGAAGGCTATCAGTGTGACGGTATATCAGCCGAGCGGGAAGTTCGGGGCATTGGATATCGCGGCGGATGGGCAAGTGATGTCGTTCCAGGAAAAACCTGCGGGGGACGGCGCATGGATCAATGCGGGATATTTTGTGTGCGAGCCGGAGGTGTTCGATTACATTACAAACGGGGATGCCACGGTTTTCGAGCGCGATCCGCTGGAAAACCTGGCCCGGGACGGAAAAATGACCTCCTATAAGCACCGTGGGTTTTGGAAACCGATGGATACGCTGCGGGACAACATCGAACTCAACCGGATGTGGGACGGGGGAAAAGCACCGTGGAAAGTATGGTAGATTTTTCAGTTTTCAAGGGTAAAACGGTGCTCGTCACCGGGCATACCGGATTCAAAGGGTCGTGGCTTTCGATCTGGCTCCATTCGCTGGGCGCGCGGGTGATAGGCTATGGGCTCGATCCGTATTCGGAACGCGATAATTTCGTCCTGTCCGGTATTGGCGGCAGAATTGCGGCCGATGTTCGGGGCGAGTTGGCCGACGTCGGCCGATTACATGCCGTTTTCGAGCAGTATAAGCCGGAGATTGTGTTCCACCTGGCAGCGCAGCCGCTGGTTAGATTGTCGTACGACTGCCCGGTAGAGACTTACGCTACCAATGTGATGGGAACCATCCATGTTTTGGAGGAGGTACGCAAGTGCGAAGCCACGAAAGTGGGGGTAATGATTACGACCGATAAGTGCTACGAAAACCGCGAGCAACTGTGGGGGTACCGCGAGGATGAAGCGATGGGAGGATACGATCCTTATTCATCGTCAAAAGGAGCGGCGGAGATAGCGATCGCTTCCTGGCGTCGGTCGTTTATGAATCCTGCGGATTACGCGAAACATGGTAAATCGGTTGCCTCCGTGCGGGCGGGGAATGTGGTCGGGGGCGGCGACTGGGCCAAGGATCGGATCATTCCGGATTGCATTCGGGCGCTGGAGGCCGGCCGGTCCATCGAGATACGTTCGCCGCAGGCGGTGCGGCCGTGGCAGCATGTGCTGGAGCCGCTGTCGGGATATATGACCCTGGCCGCGAAGATGCTGGAGGAACCGGTCGCATATTGCGAAGGGTGGAATTTCGGGCCGAATACCGACTCGATCGTACCGGTCTGGGAGATCGCCCGCTTAGTGAAAGATAACTATGGCCGGGGGGAGCTCGAAGACGTGAGCGATCCCGATGCGCTGCACGAAGCAAAACTCTTGGCGCTCGACATATCGAAAGCCCGGTTCCGGCTGGGGTGGACGCCGAGGTGGGACATCCGCGCCACGATTGCCCAAACCGTCGAATGGTACGTCCGTTACCGGACCGAAAACGTATATGAATTGTGTATAGAGCAGATCAAACGATATGAAGAGAGTCGCAGTAATAGGGTCTAACGGATTGTTGTCCGACGAAATTTGCTCATTCTGCCGGACGAACAACTATCCGGTGACGGTCTACGGCGTGAAGGCGCCCGTGAACGCGGCATGCGACCGGTTTATACGGATCGACCTTCTCGACCAGCGAATCGATGCGGTCGACTTGGCCCGGCACGACGTGGTGTTCTACGCTGCCGGGGCGGGTATTCAATCCAACCTGAAGGAAGACTGGCCGGTGGTCTATGCGCTCAATACGATGGTTCCGGTCAGCATAGCCAAACAGCTGCAAGAAGCGGGATTCGGCGGTGCTTTCATCACGTTCGGCTCTTGTTTCGAGATCGGAGCCAACAGCTTGGAACATCGTTTCACCGAGCGGGAGTTGGCGAGTTCGGATCGGGCGGTGCCGAGCGAATACTGCATCTCGAAGCGGTTGCTGACGCGTTTCGTATGTTCGAACGCCCCTTCGTTTGCGCACCTGCACCTGATCCTGCCCACAATCTACGGTCCGACCGAGGCTCCGCACCGGTTGATTCCCTACACTTTGTCGAAGATCGCGCGGGGCGAAACGCCACAATTTACCTCCGGAGCGCAGGTGCGCCAGTATCTTTATATAGGCGATGCGGTGGGCGTTGCTTTCGGGCTGATCGAGAAGGGAAAGCGCGGGGTGTTCAATGTCGCCGGAAAACAGCGCTTCACGGTTCGCGAACTGGTCGAAGCTCTTTATCGGATCAAAGGGGTTGCATTGCCCGCGGGGGTATTCGGTACGGCGCAGCGGTCGGACGTGTCGATGGAGAATTTGCAACTGGACGACACCCGACTCACAGCCGAGTTGCCCGATTTCCGATATCTCCCGTTTGAAGACGTGGTAAAAATGTATGCGCTATGAGACTGGAAGATAGAGTGAGGATCATAGAACGAAGATTAATTGCCGATAACCGGGGTTGGTTTCTCAAGGCGATAGACGGCCGTGAAGAAGGATTGCCTGCGCATACCGGCGAAGTATACCTGACGTGCGGCGCGGGGGGGCAGGCCAAAGGCGGTCACTACCATCCTCTGGCTCAGGAGTGGTTTACGTTGGTGGTCGGTCAGGCGATGCTTCACCTCCAAGATGTGGAAACGGGACAAACGATGCGTATCAGGCTTGACGCCGCCGCGCCCGTAACTGTATATATCCCGCCGCGGGTGGCGCATTTGGTCGAGAACGCTTCGGCCGACCGCGACTTCATTTTATTGGCCTACACCGATCTGTTGTACGACCCGACGGATACCGTCCCCTTCACCGTATCTTTATAGAACCCCGTATGCTAAAGAAAGTAGCCGCAAAACTCGGGATGGACCGGGCCATTTTCTATACCTCCTCGGCACGTTTGTTCCAAGGATTGGGAGGAGTGGTTTCGGTGTTGCTGGTAGCCTCTTTTCTGACGGGGGTCGAACAAGGGTTCTACTATACTTTCGGGAGTATTCTGGCCATACAGGTATTTTTTGAGTTGGGGCTGGGCGGAATCATTACCCAATTCGTGGCCCACGAAAGGGCCCACCTGGCCGAAGAGGGGGACGCATTCACCGGTCCGGAACGACACCGGTCGCGATTGGGCTATCTGCTCCACTTTTGCCTCAAATGGTATGTCGTATTGGCGATAGCCTTGTTTGTCACCACCTTGGTTGTGGGGTTTACGTTCTTTAGTTATTATTACGATTCGACCGAACCTGTGGCATGGAAAATCCCTTGGGTATTATTGGTGTTTGGCACGGCCCTGAACTTCATATTGGTTCCCATCTCCGCATTCGTCGAAGGATTGGGCAAAGTAAAAGAGGTCGCCTTTATTCGTCTGCAGCAACAGGTCTTGACCCAGGTACTGGTGTGGTGCGGACTGGTCGCCGGTTTCAAACTATATGCTGCGTCCTACGTGGGTATCGTTTCGGCGTTGGTTTTTGTTGTCTATGCCCGGCGGAAATTCTATCCCCTCCTGCGCACGATTTACCACATACAGATCAAAGAAAAAGTGAGTTACCGCCATGAGATTTTTCCGTTTCAATGGCGTATCTCGGTCAGTTGGATCAGCGGATATTTTATCTTTCAGCTCTTCAATCCCGTGCTGTTCGCCACCGAAGGGGCGGTGGTGGCGGGGCAAATGGGTATGACATTGACCGCATTGACCGCCATTCAGAATTTTACGTTGAGCTGGATATCGACCAAAGTGCCGGTGATGTCGCAATTGATCGCTCAAAAAAACTACGTTACGCTCGATCGCTTGTTCGGTCGCACTTTGCGGCAATCGATGTTTATCAACGTGGCGACGTTATGCCTGTTCTTTGCGCTAATCATTGTTTTGCGCACATTCCACATCGAATTGGGCGGCAAACTGTTGGGCGATCGATTCTTGCCTTATGTACCCATGTTTCTTATGGCATTGACTGTGGCGATCAATCAATATGCCTTTTCGGTGGCATCGTATGTCCGTTGCCACAAACAAGAACCTTATATGTGGCAAGCCATTACGATGGGTGCGGCATGCGTTTTCTCGACCGTCGTGTTGGGTAAGCTGTACGGCGTGATGGGTATTACCCTCGGCTATGCGGTGTTGACGGTATTGTCGGGAATCTGGATCCGGGCCATCTATGTCCGAAAGAAAAAGCTGTGGCACAATGAGTAATAACTTTCTGGTTTCGATTTGCATCCCGACCCGCAACCGGGCCGATATATTGCCTACGACGCTCGATTCGATTGTACTCGACGAGGCATTCGACAGCCGGGTACAGGTGGTCGTGTCGGACAACGCATCGACCGACGGCACACCGGAAGTCATGGCCCGGTATACGGCCCGGTATCCCGACCGGATCAAATACAACCGGAACCCTGCCGACATTACGGCCGATTATAACTTTACCAAAGTGTTGGAACTAGCCGACGGGGCGTTGCTGAAGCTGCACAACGACTACTCGATGTTTGTGCCCGGAGGGTTGGCCTACCTCAAGCAAATCGCCTCGGACAACCTAGCCGAGCGGCCCGTTTTGTTTTTGTCCAACGGCACGGTGCCCATGCAGGGGCAATATGAGTCGATCGAAGGGTTAGATGCCTTTGTGGATCGGGTTTCCAACGTGATGTCGTGGATAGGATGCTATACCCTGTGGCGCGATCAATTCGGCGCGATAGAGGATAAGAATCGCTGCGCATCGCTCAACTTCGTTCAGATCGATTGGCTTTTCCGGCTCGTTGCTCAAGGCCATAAGGTGCGCATCTACAACCGAGTGCTTACCGAACGGTTGCCGTTCAAGGCCCCCCAGTCGGGCTACAACTTTTTTGGCGCGCACATCGACAACTACCTCCGGATGCAGCGCCCTTATGTGGCATCGGGAGCCTTGTCGGAAAAGGTGTTCAAAAACGACAAAATCAAAATTTATCGGTTTAACATCGATTTTGCCTACAAGATATTAGCCTATCAGGAACAAGGCTATGCATTTGACCTGCGGGGAACCAAGCGCATTTGGTTCAAAAACTATTGGCGGTATCCACGTTTTTATGCCGATTTTTCGAAAATTGCAGCCATACGCCTTTTACGCTCGCTGGGATTGTTGGAGTGGGCAAAAAAAACGAAACGTAAACTATTGCGATGAAACCATACGACTACTTGATTGTTGGCGCAGGCCTTTATGGCGCTTGTTTTGCCCACCAGGCCGCCCTGAAGGGAAAAAAATGCTTGGTGGTGGATCGCCGCAACCACAGCGGGGGTAATCTATACTGCCGGCAGGTCGACGGAATTAATGTCCACCAATACGGAGCCCATATATTCCACACTTCGAACAGAGAAGTCTGGGCATATGTCAACTCGCTCGTCGAGTTCAACCGCTACACCAACTCCCCGATCGCCGATTATAAGGGTAAATTCTACAACCTGCCCTTCAATATGAATACGTTTTACCAGCTTTGGGGGGTGCGTACGCCGCGCGAGGCGATGGCTAAAATCGAGGAGCAGCGGGCCGAAATGGCGGGCCGGGAACCGCGGAACCTGGAAGAACAGGCCATTTCGTTGGTGGGGCGCGATATCTACGAAAAACTGATTAAAGGCTACACCGAGAAACAGTGGGGGCGCGCATGCAGCGAATTGCCGGCCTTTATCATCAAACGGCTGCCGGTTCGTCTGACCTTTGATAACAATTACTTTAACGATACGTACCAAGGGATTCCGATCGGGGGCTACAACGTGATGATCGACAAAATGTTGGCCCAAGCCGACGTGCGTCTTGAAGTCGATTACCTGGCCTGCAAAGATGAGTTGGACGCCCTGGCGGACACAGTAGTCTTTACCGGCATGATCGACGAATATTTCGGCTGCCGGTTCGGGAAACTGGAATACCGTACCCTGCGTTTCGAGACCGAACGGCTCGAAGAACCCAATTTCCAGGGCAACGCAGTGGTTAACTATACCGAACGCACGGTGCCCTATACGCGCATTATCGAACATAAACATTTCGAATTCGGAACCCAACCCCACACGGTCGTCACGCGCGAATATCCGGATGAGTGGAAAACCGGCGCCGAACCCTATTATCCGATCAACGATCTCCGTAACGACCAGTTGTACAAACAGTACAAAGCATTGGCCGGAACCGAAAAAAATGTTATCTTCGGAGGACGCCTGGCGCAATACAAATACTTTGATATGCACCACATAATAGGCCAGGTGCTGCAAATGAAACACGAAATATAATGCTGCACATCGATCCGAGAACTAAAGTGTACGTAATGTGTCCGGCCGACTGCGTTACCGGAGGGACCGAATTGTTGCATCAAATCGTCGGGCTGTTGAACGACAACGGCAGGCCAGCCTATGTGGTTTATCAGGGCGAACCGGACGTGTCGTACAGCGTGCCCGAAGCTTTCGGCGCATATAATGTGCGGGTGGCCGCCGATGTGCAGGACGATGCGCACAACGTGCTGATAGTACCCGAAACGATTTTCTACACGGACGCGCTGCTGGAAAAATACAGCCGGATACAATTCCTTTTCTGGTGGTTGAGCATAGACAACTACTTCAATGCCCACTATGCAGACGCCCATTGGTCCGATTTATATCATTGGAACAAAACCAAAGCGTGGCGTATGCTGCTGGGCCGCATCAAACGGACGTTTGTCAAGGGGAATTTCAACTGGCCGGGCAGTTTTTCGATCAACAGGAATCTCATCGCCCCCCGCATTACGCATGCCTACCAATCCGAATACGCCCAAAACTATTTGCAGCGCCGGGGTGTCGGTTCTTTGGTCGCCCTGAAGGACTACATCAATACGGAATATCTTACGCAGTCCGAATTCGGGCACAAAGAAAACATTGTGCTCTACAACCCGGCCAAGGGACTTCGGTTTACCCAACGTTTGATGGCCGCCGCACCCCATATCGAGTTCAAACCGATAATTGGGATGACACGCGACCAGGTAGCTGTGGCCATGAAGCGGAGCAAAGTGTATATTGATTTCGGCAACCACCCCGGCAAAGACCGCTTGCCCCGCGAATGTGCCATGAACGGTTGTTGCGTGATAACGGGCAAAGAGGGCTCGGCCGCATTTTTTGAGGACGTGGCCATCGACGAACAGTACAAATTCGAGGGATCGCCCCGAAGCATCGGGGCCGTTATACGCCTGATCGAAGATATTTTTGCCCATTACGATACCCATATCGAACGATTTACCTACTATCGCCGCCGCATTGCGGACGAAAAGCGAGAGTTTGAACAGCAAACCGCTCAATTGTTTGGATGGTAATGATGATAAGCGTTTTAATGCCCACGTATAACCATGAACGGTATATTGGACAGGCCATAGAGAGTTTTTTGGCGCAAAAATGCGATTTTCCGGCAGAGCTGCTCATTTCCAACGACAAATCGACCGACCGTACGGGGGAGATAGCCAAACGTTATGCCGAGAGCTATCCCGACAAGATCCGGTTTTTCGACCAACCGGCCAATCTGGGGCTGATCGGTAATTATAAGTTCTTGATCGGGCAGTCTACGGCGCGCTATTTTGCTATTTTGGAAAGCGACGACTTCTGGATCGACGAGTATAAACTCCAAAAGCAAGTCGAGGTGATGGAAGCCGATCCAAGGGTGGGACTGGTCTATACCAATTGGCAGGTAGTGGATCGACGGGGCGCGGTGACCAAAGTGTCCGATGTCGATGCCGCGATGCAGGGCGATATGTACGAACAAGAGATCTTATCCAACATATGGGCAGCGGTAACAGTCTGTTTCTCGGCCGAGAAATTTTACCGCTATTGCTCCATAGACGACTATATTGCGCAAGGTTTCAGGACGTTCGACTATCCGACCTGGCTGGGGTTGTCGGCCCGCTCTAAAGTCGTTTTTTTGCCCGGTTGCACCGCGGCCTACCGCGTGTTGGACAGTTCGATCAGCAACAATGCCGATTGGAACAAACTGCGCGAATTCGCCCAGAGCAATAAGCGCATTGTCGATTACTCGATCGCCCGATTCGGTCAAGGTTCGCTCAGCGACGCCCAAGTGGATAATGCCCACTACAAAGGTATGATGCAATTGGCCTTGATGTACGGCCGCAAAAAGGAGTTCTATGCTTATGCCCGGCAGATCCGGCCGATCGACCTGAAGACCTTCGTGCTCCGTTATTTACCGATCGCGTTTGCTTTAAAAAACAGAAAGATCAAACGATGATGCAGCCGCTATTGACGCTCGCCATACCGACCTACGATCGAGCCGAGAAACTCGGCGTGTTGCTCGACCGGTTGACCGCAGACCCGGCCTACGACCCGGCGAAGGTCGAGATCGTGGTCTCGGACAACGCCTCGACCGACCATACCCCGCAAGTGGTCGCCCGTCATACCACGGTGCGCTACCACAGGAACGACACAAATGTTGGCTACGGTAATTTCACCGTGGTGTTGGGATTGGCCACGGGCCGTTATGTACGGTTGATGAACGATACGGCACGTTTTAACCCCGGCATGTTGGGGGTGATGTTGGAGCAGATCGCCCGGACGGACAGCGGCCGCGAGAATTTGATCTTTGCCAACGAATTGATCGATTGCAAGCAGGGCATGCGGGTGGTGGAGGATAAAGACGGGTTTGTGGAGGCGATGTCCTACCTCATTACGTGGATCGGTAATTTCGGTATGTGGTCGGACGATTTTCGGGCGATTGCCGACAAAGACCGCATGATCGGCACGCTGATGCAGCATGTAGACTGGCTCTTATTGATGGCAGGGAACGGAAAGCGGACCAAAATCGTGGTAGACCGTTTCGTTTCGGTTGACGATACGAAGAAAAAAGGCTCCTACGATATTTTCGATACCTTCATTACCAAATATCTATCCATACTGAGTTTTCACCGCATCGGCCGTAAAGTGTTTGCGGTCGAAAAGTACAGATTGTTCCGTCACTTCGTGCTCAACTGGTATTTTCTGCTTAAAAAAGACAAAGAGTACACCTTCGATGCTTCGGGTACCGGTACGATCTGGAAACGCTACGGATACGAACCTTATTTCTTACCTTTAATGCTCCTGAAATACCTGAAGTCCCGATGAGAAAGGAGAAATTACATATTGTTTCGTTATTCCACCTCAATGCGAATATAGCGGGTAAGGATATGTTTCTGGTGCCGATGTATCTGGGACGACACTTGGGTGCAAGTGTGGAGTTGGTCTATCCGAAGGCCGATTTCAACAAGGAATTTTCGGGCGAATACCGGGGGGTGAAGCTCACGCCGATCCGATCCGGGAGCAAGTACTATTCGACCCTGTGGAGCGAAAAAGAGATGGGGTGGTGGTTGATTAAAAACGCCCGTCGGATCGACGTCCTGTATTTGTTCTGGCTCAATCCGCGCAACGCCCTCTTTGCGCGCATCTATAAATTGCTGAATCCCAAAGGCGTTTGTTACATCAAAGGGGATATAAACACAGTTGCTGCTCCGTCGTCCGGGTGGAAACAGGCAGTCTGGGAATTTCTTTATCGTGCAGTAGATGTGCTTTCGGTCGAAACGCAGGACATATACGGTAAAATCACCGCGGGCATACTGGGCGAACACCTCAAAAACCATACGGTGCTAATGTCGAACGGGTTCGACATCGAACTGTTCGAGCATATGAGTATTGTTCGCAAAGCATACGCCGAAAAAGAGCGGCTGATCCTTACTGTGGGGCGCATCGGGTCCGTCCATAAGAACAACGAAATGATGCTGGAGGCGCTGGATGGAATGGATATGCGAGGGTGGCACTTTTGGTTTGTAGGCCCTGTGGAAGAGAAATTCAAAAGTTACTTTGAGGATTTTTTGCAAAGAAATCCAGAGAAAAGAGAATATGTGAAGTTAATCGGCGGTATTTATGACAAAAAAGAGCTGTGGGAGGTATACAATAAAGCTAAAATTTTTGTATTGACTTCGTCCAAGGAATGTATGGCCCAAGTTTTCAGTGAAGCATTGGCTTTTGGCAACTATATAGTCACCACCGACGTGCAAGGCTCGGTGGAAATAACCGACCGTCAGCGATTAGGCCGGATTGTGAAACTCAACGACGTCCATGCCTTAAGGGAAGCACTGCAAGAGGTGATCCAGGGAACGAAAGACATATCCGCCCTGACGGCGGAGGCGATCCGCCTTTCGGATGAAAAATACAACTGGCGCAGTCTGACCCAACCGGTGGCCCAACGAATAAAAGAGGTATATGATTCGAAAAATAGTTGATCGGTTGGCGCGTTTCTTGGCCTTGTTCTATTCGGCTTCGTGGGCCCAAAAATGGGGCACCCTGTGCGATGTGTTTTATACCTACAGAGCGGTCAAAAAGTTTGCCCGCGTAGGAAAGAACCCGCTCATTATGCGTAAAATAAAGGTGTTCGGCGGCGAACATATAACCGTGGGGGACAACTTTTATTGCTACGCGGGACTACGCATCGAAACTTATGCCCGGCATAACGGCGAAAGATTCTCGCCGCAGATCGTCATCGGCGACAACGTGAGCATCAACCCCGATTGCCACATCGCCGCTATAAACCGGGTCGAGCTGCACGACGGCGTTTTGTTGGCCAGCCGGGTATTTATCACCGACCATTTTCACGGCGACACCACCGCCCAAAGCCTGGCGATCCCCCCCCAAGAGCGGCGGCTTACTTCCAAAGGGGCAGTCGTTGTCAAACAAAACGCCTGGTTGGGCGAAGGGGTAGCGGTGATGCCCGGAGTGACGATCGGCCGCAATGCGGTAGTGGGCGCCAATTCGGTGGTAACCGGGGATATACCGGACAATGCAGTGGCGGCAGGTGTTCCGGCTCGTGTGATCAAACAATTATAGCGACGATGAATCATTGTGCCTTTACCATTGTGGCCAAGAATTACATAGGCTTGGCCCAAATACTCGAAAAATCAATACGGGAACACTATAACGACCTCGACTTTTACATTGTGGTGGCTGACGAGGCCGACCATGATTTGCGCCAAGAGCTTCCTGCCAATGCCCTGATCGCGAAAGAGATATTGGGTATTGCTCCCGAACAGTGGGACGATATGAGCTTCAAGTATAACTTAACCGAGTTTTGCACCTCGATCAAGCCAGCGGCATTCCGTTATTTTTTCGACAAGCATCCCTATGATAAGTGCATCTACCTCGATCCGGATATCTGTTTTTTCGACAGCATAGGCCCGGTTTACGATATGCTCGACTGCTGTGAGATATTGCTCACGCCCCATCTCACCCGGATCTCCGACCGGCCGCGCAGCGACGCACCCGAAAACGCCTGGCTCAGCTGCGGTATATTCAACTTAGGGTTTTGCGGGCTTCGGCGCGGCGAGGCTTCGGCCCAAATGATCGAATGGTGGCACAACCGATTGGTCGATAGCTGCTATGTGGACCATTACGGTTTCCTGTTTACGGATCAAAAATGGATCGACTTTCTTCCGTCGTTTTTCACCCCCCGACAGCTGCACGTGTCGTGCCATCCGGGAATGAACATCGCCCCGTGGAATTTTTTTGAACGCGCTGTCTACGAAGACCATGGCAAATTCTATGTAAAGCCCCGGTTCGGCGGCTCCGATGAAAGCTTCCCCCTGATCTTCGTCCATTATTCAGGATACAATTACACCGAGCTTAAGAAAGGCAGTGTCGTCCAAAACAATATCCCCCAATTGGCCGCTTACCCGGATATTTTGCTGCTTACATCGGCCTATGCGCAGGCCATACATCGTCAAAGCGCCGTTTTCGACCGGTTTATCGCTCAATCCTATACCTATAATTTTTTCGACAACGGCGATGCAGTCCAAGGGGTGCACCGCCGTTTATATCGTTCTTTGGTCGGGCGAGGTCGGCGGATCGAACACCCGTTCTCGACGGGGCCGGGCTCGTTCCATGCCTTACTCCGAAGCAAAAAAATGATCGTCGCCGGAGGCGTCAATCTGGACAAAGCGACGAAAAACAATATGCAGAACATAGAGGGAAAACTGAGCATCTTCAACAAATTAAGCCGTGCCCTCTACCGGGTTTTGGGCTACAAACGCTATATGCTGCTCTTGCGTCTGCTCAGACCCTTTGCCCGGTATGAAGCGCAAATCCATCTGCTGGACAAGACCTACGACCGAAGCAATATATACTAACCCCCGATGGAGCATAGAAAAATAGTATATCTGAACACTTTCGCTTGGGGTAGCGCCCATGAAATGTACAATGCTTCGGTGCTCTGCATGTGCGGCCGACGCGCGGACAAAGTAGTCTGCCGCACCTCGAAAAGCAATTACCGCGCAATGTGCCATAGCCTGGGCGCGCAAATGCCTGCCAACAGC